>NZ_DAISHJ010000039.1:0-36455 GCF_036822615.1 Aggregatilinea sp.
TTTTGAACGTCGTTTCTACGACACCTTATCTGTCCGTTGAAACGGGGCAAGGTCAAACATACCAGACCCCCGTAGGGGCGTATTGCGATACGCCCCGTTCTCTCCCCACCCGAACCCGACTCGCTCCCCCGCCTGCTCTTTCGCCCCCTCCCCACCCCCGCACCCCATCCCGGCGCGCCTTAACTCCCAAACCCGCCCTTACAAAACTGACCACTGACTACTAACTACTGACGGCTGCCCTTGCTGCCCTCCCCCTGCCCGCCCAGCCTATCCGCAGGGGGCCAGATGGAGCAGCAAGGTTCCGCCACCTCTCCCAGCGAGAATTGCGCTGGATGGACCATCAACCGCCGCCGGTTTTCGCGTATGCTCAAGGCAGTACTGTGATGTTCGGACGTGAGCTGCACAGCAGGCGAAGCCTGCACGAAGGAGTAAGGACGATGTTGTTACTACTGCTGCTGGTTCTCATTCTGGCGCTGGCCGCGTTGCCGTCATGGCCGTACAGCCGTGGTTGGGGATACTATCCGAGCAGCGGCCTGGGGGCGGTCCTGCTGATTTTGCTCCTGCTGTTCGTGTTCGGAGTCTTCTAACCTGACGCCCCGCTGAACCCAGTCAGGATCGCTTGATCCTGTTAGCCCTCCCTCAAATCGCCCGGCGGTTTGGGGGAGGCATCGTTTAAACCCCTGCCCTCCCCCCGCCCGCCGCACCGCGCGGCCCCGTTGTCCGTATAACACAGTGAATGGAAACGCTCAACCACAGGGGGAAACGATGCAGGTTCTTGACAAGAGTTATCAGGCCAGCGAGGTGGTCAAGGATCCCTCGCTCATGAACGACTTCTACGGCTACGGCATCCTGATCGACGTGTCGATGTCCAACCGCTACGACAACATGGTGCGCGCCCTCAACACCCTGGCGGCGGATTGGGAGGTCGTCTCGACGGCCAAGGACGACACACGCCTGATCATCCTGCTGCGGCGGCTCGAAAAACCGAAGCGCGCGGTCGATGCTCCGGACGCCGAAAACGGCTAAAAACGCTTCACGCGTTAAAACCGTCAGGTTAAATATCGTTAACAAAAAAGAGGGTGCGTCTGCACCCTCTTTAACCTCGCCATAACCTCGGATCAGCTCGCCGCGGCGGCGCTGGCGAACGGCTCCGCCAACCCCTCCAGCTCGCTCCACGGAATGCTGATGGTCTGCGGCCCGGCGGCATAGGCGGCCACCTGATACGGCTCGAAGTAGAAGACCAGCGCGTCCGGCGTCACCACCCAGTTGGCGTAGTTGGCCGGGTCCGGCGCGGTCCCCTGCGCGATCCAACCGGCGTCGGTCATTTCGCTGAGCTGCTCGGTCGCCTTCGCCTGCGCGACCGGCGCGATCACTGCCAGCGGATCCGTGCCCGGCTGGAACAGGTCTTCCAGCGCCAGCACCTTCTCGTTCGCCAGATCGAACACAAACGACTTGAACGTGGTCATGCCGTGCGCGCCTCCCGTGAAGGTGTAGACCGTGAAATTGTAGCTCACGAGGGTGTCGGAAAAGTCGAACGTCTCGTAATCGGCCTGGAACGCCCAGATATAGCCCGGCGTGGGCATGAACCCGGCGCTGAGCAGCTCCGTGATATAGCTGTTGCGGGCCTCGGTGAAGTAATCGTTCACCACCTGATCCGCGAAGGGATACGCCGTCAACTCCAGCGGGTAATGGACGGTGAAGTCCAGCCCGTTGCGCAGCGTGCAGGTTTCCGCGTCGGGATCCCACCAGCCCCCCTTGCTCAGGCAGTCGTCTTCCTGCGCGAATACCGGCGCGGCCAGGGTGAGCACCAGCACCAGAGTCACCAGTCCAACAATCCACTTCTTCACGCTGTCCGTCCTTTTACTGATAAGCCCGTTCTAGATGAAATCTCACCTTAGATCCTAAGCCAAACCGGCGGCGCGATCTTCTGCGCTTGCCCTGCGTTGAGGGAAACTCACGCCCGTCACACCCAATAGTTGTTGCCGAACAGCGCGACCCACAGCAGCCCGCTGAGCACGTGCAGCGCCAGTGCGGAATAGGCGATCACGGCACGGGCCTGCATCTTCGGCCCCCGGCCAAACAGGTAGGGCCGGTTCTGGCGCACGAGGAAAAACAGCGCCGCAATGGTCCAGATCAGCAGCGCGATCTGCCCGCTCCACGTGAAGTTGCCGTGCCCACGCCGGTAGCCCGTCTCGGCCAGGAAATAGGTGTAGAACGCGCCGAACAAAAACACCACGAACGAGAGCGTAAAGAAGCGGTCGCGGATCGCGTCCTTGAAGTACATCGCGTACACCAGCGTCGGGAACACGATCGACGACACGAACAGCACCAGCAGGCTGCTGCCGCGCGCGAACGCCTCCATGATCTCGAAGGGCGCGAGCGTGATCGTGCTGTCGGAGGTGGGCACGCCGTAGTCGTACGGCTCGAACATATAGGTAAAGGCGTACTGCCAGATCAGCACGGCCACCGACGGGATCGCAATGCCCCAGATCACCTGCTTGAGCCGGACCGGCTGCTTACGCCAGAGGCGGTCGGCGGTGATGACGCCCGCCGCCGGGAGCAGCGCGATCACGTAATTGGGCTTGGCAAGCGCCGACAGCACGATCAGCAGGGCCGTGAACGCCGTTTCGCGCGGGGTGACGACCTGCTCCGGGCCGGGAAACAACATCCGCGCGGCCATCCAGGCGGCCAGCAGCGCGAACGGCTCCAGAACCAGCGCGGTGGGGTTGTGCAGTGGGTTGAGCGGAACGTAACCCAGGTACAGATCGCCCTTCTCCCAGGTCGCCAGCGTGATCGGCCCGATCACCAGGCAGCACAGCGTGACCAGCGTCAGGCCGAAGCCCGCGCGGATGCTGAGCGCCCTGCCCCACGTGATGCGCGCCAGCACGAAGATCGCGTCGGCGAACACGGCCCGCCAGGTCAGCGTCGAAATGAAGATCAGGGTGCGAATCGACAGGTCCGGCACGACGGTATCGATCAGGATCACGAACGCATGGTACAGGAAGTGCGCCGCCTTGAGCGAAGTGGTGTCCTTCATTTCCAGCGCCAGCCGGATATGGAAATCGTAGTCACCGATAAAATCGGGGTAGCGGTTGAACGCGTAGGCGTAAAGGCCCACCGTCAGGGCCAGGGTCAGGATCAAAAAAAGTCCCTCGACCCGGTAACGGGTGAGGAACGCGCCCAACCGGTTTTGGGCCGCCTCTTCCGGGCGGGTATCTGTCGAAAAGCTCACCAGCATCCTCCTTCGCCGCGCACCAGGACGGCAGGCGGCAAAAGCTCCTCATCGCCCCGGCCCGCCGCCAGTCTGCGCGGGCGCGGAACGATAGAGGAGCATGGGTTTGTGGAAGGCATTGCCGTTTGTACAGAGATCGGGCGGCAAAATCGTGTCGCTAAGGCCGCTTCAGGTGGCGGACACCCTCCGACCCGGCCACAATCACGTCGCGCGCGATGCCCAGGAATAACCCGTGCTCGACGATCCCCGCTCGGCTCTGAAGCTGCTCGGCCAACGCGTACGGATCGGGAATCTGGCCGAACGCACAGTCGATAATGTAGTTCCCCTGGTTGGTGATATGCGGCTGGCCTTCGGGCGTGAGCCGCATCGACGTTTGCGCGCCGAGGCTGCGCAAAAACGTATCCTGCGTGGTCCAGCCAAACGGGATCACCTCGACCGGCAGCGGGAACCGGATCCCCAGCCCCTCGGAGATCTTCGACTCGTCCACGATGATCACCTCGTGCGCCGTGGCCTGCGCGACGATCTTTTCGCGCAGCAGCGAGGCCCCGCCCCCTTTGATCAGGTCCAGGTGAGGGTCTACTTCGTCGGCCCCGTCGATGGTGAGATCCACCCGCGGATTCTCGTCGAGCGTCGTCAGCGGCACGCCCGCATCGATGGCGTGCTCCTCGATCCAGATCGAGCACGGAACCCCAACAATGTTGCTCAGCTTGCCCGATTGCAGGCACTCGGCGATGTAGCGCACGGCCTCAAGCGCCGTCGTGCCCGAACCGAGGCCCAGGATCATGCCGGAATGAACGAACGTATCGACCGCATACACCGCGGCCTGCCGTTTCAGGGAAAGCGTAGTAGAAGATGTATCTTTGCCAGACATCGCAACTGCTCTTTTCGCATGGTGTAAGGAACTGGCTGTCATCTGAATAGGAATTGTACCGGAGGCAGCCCGATCTGCGCAGGATCAAAGCCGTAAAACACCCAGCCGTTCTACAGCAGCGACGCGACCACAAAAATCAGCGTGACCACCACCGCCCCAAACAACACCGCCCCGGCGACGATATAGACGATGTGAATCGGGCGCTCGCGGCCAAAGCTGTACGCTTCCAACCGCGCGGCCTGGGCCTTGAGATCCCCTTCCAGGCGGGTCACGTCGGCTTTGGCTTCCAGCAGGTTGATCTGTAACGCCTGCCGCTGCTGATCCAGATCAGAGGCGCGATCGTTGAGGCTGCGCTCGCGGGACATGCTGTCGTCACGGATCTGGCGCTCGCGCACGGCAGCTTCTTCGAGCGCCTGCTCCAACGAGGCGACGCGGTTCTGGGCAACTTCGAGCGCCTGCGTCACGTACTGGAGCTGCGTTTGCAGCGCCGCGACGGTCGCCATTTCATTGGCGCGGGAGGCGGCGACATCCACACTGACAGAGGAGGATCGCCAATCGTCGGGGGCCGGAGGCAGGCCCGCCCAGTCGTTGAGCTGTTCGCGGTGCAGCGTATCGATGATCGCTTCGCGGTCCTGCCCGGCATCGCGCAGGCTCTTGACCATGCGCAGCACGCGCTGATCGTGCTCGGTCATGATACGCGGCTGGCCTTTGGGCGGGGTCGCAGAAGGTGAGAGGAAATCCCGGTATTCTCTGGTCCAGCGGCGCAGGGTGTCGCCGGATACTTCGATCAGCTTGGCTAGCTCGGCGGGATTCACGATCGTCTCTCTCGCTTCTACGCGGCACTGACTTGCATTGTAGCACAAGGTGCACGCCTGTGCTCACCTGTGCGAAGGGTCTGCAAAGGGTTACACCGGGTATGCATAGGGTACGCGCATACCCACCGCGATACCCTGGCAGGGTGGTAAAAGGGGGTCTTGCAAAAGGGATCGCCCTACCCCGCCACCTCCTACAAGGGTTTACACCGGGCGTGCCTAGAGTCTGTACATACCCATTGCTTCGCAACCCTTACTTATGCTAGCATAGTGCTAGCACTTTCTCACACCCGTTTTTTGGACAACGAAAAGGGCAGGGCATCATGGGTAAAGTTCGCCAGACCCGTCAGGGCATCATGATCCGCTTCGATGAATACGACGCCGACTTGGTCGATTGGCTCGGCCAGTACGCCCAATCCCAGACCATGACCAGGATCGTGAAGCTGGCGTGTTACCTCTTTGCCGGGCTGCCCGTGCCCGCCACCCTGGAAAGCGTCGCGCCGGGATACGGGTATACAGCCGGTCCGCAGGACGGCTACGAAGCCCCGCCCGCCAACTGGCCCGCCGCGTATGAATCCAACGAAGACACCCTCGCCGCCGTGATGCAGGAAATCGCCGCGCTGCGCGAAGCCGTCACCGCACAGCAGGCCAGCCGGTCGGAGTGGGCCGAGCCGGTCCCCGACGAAATCCCGGCGCAGGAAGAAGCCTCGTCCATGATGGGCGACTCGCGCCGGAGGCGTCGCCGTGAAGCCAGGGCGGAGCGATACGCCGGGGGAGGGGGCGACACATGGGCCGCGCCCGAACCGGACGCCGATCCCGGCGGGGGAGCCGATGCGCAAACCGCGTCTGGCCTCGATTTCAGCCGCCCGCGCCGGTCCCGTTCCACGGCATCCTATACGCAGGACTTCCAGCCCGCCGCGCCCATCGATCCTGAGCCGGAGCCGGACACGCTCACAGACGAGTTGAGCACAGAGCAAAACTTACTCGCATCCATTCGCCGTTTTGCAGAACAATACCCGACGAGGTGTTAATCGTGGGAAAGAGGAGCCGCAAGAAAGTGTACACCGTCAAGTATCCGATCGATCTGGTCATTGACGCGGGCAACGGCACGACCTGTGTCGTCGCGGAATATCTGAAGCCCTTCATCTTTCCCAGCGTGATCCTGCAGCTCGAAGATTCCCCGCTGCGAGGCGGCCAGGGATTCACGATCCATGTTGAGCGAAACAACACACAAACGGGGAAGTGGCAGGATCGCAAATCGTTCGCCGTGGGCGACACGGCCAACATCCTGCCGGGTCTCAAGATCCGTAACACGTCTAAAGAGCGCATCGGCAGCGAATACCAGCTCATGCTGATCCTCGCCGCGACGGCCCGCGCCCTGGAAGAACTGATCGACAGCGAAGCGGACGAATTCAAAGTCAAAATCAACTGGTTGCTGAACATTCCACCCATCTATTATGGAATGAACCAGCGCATGAAAGACCTGAGCGGCAGCTATCGCGTGCAGTACGGTCCGCGCGTTTATCTGATCGATGCCGAAGTCACACAGGTGTTTCCAGAGGGAGCCGGGGCAGGGGCCACCTACATGCTCGATGAGGGCGGCGCGTTCGTCAACGAAGAGTTTGCACAGGGCCGGACCGGGGTGATCGACGTGGGCTATCGCACCATCGACACCGTGATCTTCGACGGGCCGGAGCTGCTCGCCCCCAGCGCCAAAAGCCTGACCAACAGTATCAGCCAGGTGTACCAGCTCATGCAGCGCTGGGCGATGGAAGAATTCGAAGAAGATTGGACCGAGGAACAGTGCGAAACAGCCCTGCGCAATGGCTACGCGACCCTGCGCCACACCAAAAAGCGCGTTCCGCTGGACGAGTGGATCGAGGACCTGGGCGAGCGGCTGGCGGATCTGATCGAGCGCGACGTGTTCCAGAAACAGTGGAGCGACCTGGGCGATGTGGACCGGGTAATCCTGGCCGGGGGAGGGGCGTACATGGTCGCGCCGTCCCTCAAGGATCGTTACCCGGACGTGATCGTGCTGCGCGAGGAATTCCCGCACACGGCCACCGTGCCGTACGAGCTGATGAACGCGACCGGCCATTTGCGGCTGCTGCTGGCCGAACAGACCGCGCAGTAATTTTCCGCCCCCGGCAGGCACGCACAGACGAAGCACTCGCCCCGGCGGGTGCTTTTTGCTGTCCGGCGACGCCTTCAGCGGGGCAGGGGGCAGCCATGCGGCAGGGACCGGCCCGCCGGAAAAAAGCGCGTCTGCGTGTGTCGTGGTTTTAAAAGCGGATCACTAATCTAGATCGAAGGTCCAAAAACAGATCTAATAGCGAATAATGTCCGCGTATTCGTCGTTGCCGATGTAACGCTGCACCTGTTTTTCGCGTTTTTCCGGTTCGGTGGGCATTGCGACGGCAGCGCGGATCAGTTCCGAGACGTTTTGCAGGGTCGGCAGATCGCCTTTCAACCCCCGCCAGTCGGACTTATACCACCACGTTTTAAAGAGTTTGAGATCGGTTGCCGTGTATCCGCGCCCATTTCGCCATAACCGGCTGGCGATCTTCCTGATTTTCCCCTGGTTGGCTTCAAAATCGATCTGGCAGACGTCCGCCAGCAGGCGGCAGAAGTCATTCCAATCCGCGTGTTTTTCTCGTGGAGAAGATGCCGCTTTAAAGGGGGCCGCGCTCCGGTCGCGGTCGTCGGACGGTTCCGTGTCACACGCTTCAGCGCGCAGCGTCGGACCCTTTTGGTTCATTTCGGTCTGAATCTTGAGGTCTTTTTGTGAATCGGTTTGGTTCCCGTTCAGTTCGTGAACTATCTCCTGTTCAGGATTTGAACTACCTTCGTTCAGGATTTGAACTACCTCTTGTTCAAGATTTGAACTACCTTCCGGCACGGATGGAGCAGGCGGATCGCTCGGCGGCGGCTCGCGTTTGGGCACGGGTGGGGCGGGGGCCTCATCTCGTTTGGGATTCAGCACCCGGTACTGGTTGACCGCGCGGGCGTGGCTGTGCGGCCTGAACGAGCGCAGCACTTGAATCCAGCCCTTCGATTCCAGTTCCTTCAGGTATTTGACCACTGTCGCGCGGGCCATGCTGGCGATCCTGCACAGGTGCTCGATGCTGGGCCAGGCTAACCCCGTCTCGCGGTTGACGTGCCGCGACAGGATCACGTAGAGAGAGAGAGCACGCGGGCTGAGATCGCACGAGTCGATTGCCTCGTTGTCGATCATCACAAATCCGGCGCGCGGCACGGTGGCGGAGCTTTGCACGGACATGACCCCTCCTGTGGGGCAGGCGGCACATAGGCCGCAGGCGCAGTGCGAAAACGGGTCACTGCGTCCCGCCATGTAGAGGGATTTTGGTGAGAAATTGCTGAGCGCTCACGTGCGGGGAAATTTAGAGCTTTGCCTGATTGGTGATTTCAGGTATACTCTAAACATGAGAACATACGGGATCAGATGATCCCGCTCTTTTTGGTGAGCACTCGTTTCCCTCTCTACTTGGCGGGGCGAGTGTTTTGTTTTCTAGGACATACTATACACCGTTTCTTTTGTTTGCAGGAGTCTATTTCGCCCTTAACAGTCACTCTTTACATACTAATTTTGCTACTTTTGGCCGTTAATTGCGTTAATATGGGCATTGGAGCCTACTTAGCGCAAAGGAAAGGCCATGCCTGCACGCGATTTTGTTCCCCGCTCCCTGGTCGTTTTGTTCCTGTTCGTGTCCGCAGTGCCCCATCTTCCCGCCACCACCGCCGCCGCGCAGTCCGCGTGCGGTGACCCTGCCACGCCGATCCACGAGATCCAGGGCAGCGGTGAGCGTACGCCTGTTGGCGGCGAAGCCGTGACGGTCGAAGCCGTGGTCGTGGGCGACTACCAGGATCCGATTACCGGGTTCAGCGGCTTTTTCCTGCAAGAGGAAGACGCCGATGCGGACGGCGATCCCGCCACGTCTGAGGGGATCTTCGTATACGACGAGCGGAACCGGCTGGACGTCCAGGTGGGCGACGTGGTGCGCGCCGAGGGCACGCCGTTTGAAGACACCACCGACAGCTCCATCCTGACCGTGCTGCGGCGGCTGGACAGCCTGACCGTGTGCGGCAGCGGAGCCACCGTGACACCCGCGATCGTCGTGATGCCGATCATTTACCCTGAAACGTGGGAGCGCTACGAAGGGATGTTGGTCACGTTCCCCCAGGCGCTTATCGTGGACGAAAATTACAACCTGGGGCGCTATGGCGAGTTGACGCTTTCGCCCGAAGCCCGCCTGATGACCCCCACGCAGGTCGTGCGCCCGGGTGAGGGGGCGCTGACCGTCGAGGCGGCGAACGCGCTGAACCGGATCGTGCTCGACGACGGGCTGAACGTCCAGAATCCCGACCCGGTCCTGTACCCGTCCGTGGGCCTCAGCGCCGCCGATACGGTACGCTCCGGCGACATGGTGACGGGGCTGACCGGCGTGCTCGATGAGCGTTTTGGCGTTTACCGCGTGCAGCCGGTCGGCCCGGTGACGTTCACCCCGGCCAATCCGCGTGTAGCCGTCCCGCCGGAAGTCGGCGGATCGCTGCGCGTGGCGAGTTTCAACGTGCTGAACTACTTCAACGGCGACGGGGCAGGGGGCGGTTTCCCGACGTCGCGCGGGGCGGACGATCTTGAGGAATTCGAGCGCCAGCGGTCCAAGATCGTCAGCGCGATCCTCGCCCTGGATGCGGATATCGTCGGCCTGATGGAGATCGAAAACGATGGCGACGGGCCGGAAAGTGCCGTCGCGGATCTGGTGGCCGGGCTGAACGACGCGGCGGGCGCTGAGGTGTACGCCTATGTGCTCGATCCAGTCGATTACCCGCTGCCGCAAGACGGCGCGGACGAGATCAAGACGGCGCTGATCTATCGCACCGCCACCGTGACCCCGGTCGAGCTGCCGATCACGGATCTCGATCCGGTCTTCAGCCGTCCGCCCGTGGCGCAGACCTTCGAGCAGATCGCCACCGGGGAGCGCCTGACAGTGATCGTCAATCACTTCAAGTCGAAGGGCTGCGACGGTGCGCAGGGCGCGGACCGCGACCAGGGCGACGGGCAAAGCTGCTACAACGCGACCCGCGTCGCCCAGTCGCAGCAGCTCGTAAACTTCGTGGACGAGCTGCAAACCCTGACCGGCGACCCCGACGTGCTGATCATTGGGGACCTGAACAGTTACGCGAAGGAAGACCCGATTGCCGTGCTGGAGTCGGCGGGGCTGGGCAACCTGATGGCCCAGTACGAGGGCGACACGGCCTATTCGTACGTGTACATGGCCGCGGCGGGCACGCTGGATTACGCCCTCGCAAGCGGCCCGCTGATCGATCAGGTCATGGGTGCGGCGGTGTGGCACATCAATGCCGACGAGCCGCGCGTGCTGGATTACAACGAGGAATATAAGTCCGATAATCAGATTGATCTGTTCTTTGCGCCGGACATGTACCGCGCCTCGGACCACGATCCGGTGGTGGTGGGCTTCAATCTGGGCTAACCGGACAATCTGCGGCGGGGGCGGTCGTGCAGGTTGCCCCCGCCGCGAAAGATCGGATCAGTCGGATTATTCCGATTGCTCAGAGTTGTCGGATCGCTCCGATGGTTCCGATCGATCCCATCGATCGGATTGATCGGGGCAGGGCGCGGCCACCCTCATAGGGTTTCGTAGGGGCGTATTGCGATACGCCCCGTTTTTTGTGCCCTGACCCCGCCCGCTCCTGACCCTCGAACACCGTAGGGGCGGGGCTTGCTCCGCCCGTTTTTCCCCTTCCCTCCGCTTGCGTGGGGGAAGGGGCCAGGGGATGGGGGGCCATAAGGCCATAACAGCCCCTACAAACCCCGTTGAGACGGCTTGTCTCCCGGGCCGGGGGGTGAGGTCGCGGTGCTGTTCGGCGGTGCGTCTGCGAGCATTCGGGAAGGCCATAAACAGGCCAATTTGAGGGGAAAAACAGGCTTTGAAAGCCCTATATAAAGCTTTGGGCGGATCCTTCGGGGTCCGCCCAAACTTTGATGTCAGTATACAGCCTAGTCTAGCGTGACGCCTCATTTCAGACCAAATTTTGGGGAACCTAAATCGAGCCGAAACGGGGCATGATGGGAGGGCGTAAGCGCTGCAGCGCCGCACCCGTATCCATGATACGAGCTTGAGGAGGAAATCAGCATGAGCGACGAAACGACAACCCTGCCGGGCGCCACCTACCACCTGCACCCGATCGGGACGGTGCGGCACGCCGAAGACGGCGTACACCTGACGATCGACGCGCCCTATCGCGCCGGGCTGGCGCAGCTCGACCAGTTCAGCCACGCGATTGTGTTCTGGTGGGCCAACGCGCTCGATACGCCGGACGACCGCGCGCGGCTGGTCACGGATCTGCCCTACGCGCCGGGCGTGGAGGCCGGGGTGTTCGCCTGCCGGTCGCCGTATCGCCCGAACCCGATCGCGGTGACGGTCTGCCCGATGTTCGGCCTCGATGAGCGGTCCGGCGACATCCTTACCCCCTGGATCGATGCCGCCGACGGCACGCCGATCCTGGACCTGAAGCCCTATATCCCCATGTCCGACCGGGTGCGCGAGGTCGAGGTCGCGCCGTGGCTGCGCGGCTGGCCGGATTACGCGGAAGACGCGGCCACCTTCGACTTCTCCGCCGTCGGCCTGGACGAGTAGAGCAGGGTAGGGCGCAAAAAAACGGGGCGGGTCATCAAACCCGCCCCTACAAAACCCCTGAACGGCTGCTTGTCTCCCCTCTCCAACTTGATTGGAGAGGGGCCAGGGGTGAGGTCGTGGTGATAACCGGATTAATGGTAGACCACACCCGCCGCCCGCATCACCCCTCGCAGAGCGTGAACTCGCGGCGGGCCATCACCTGCCCGTTGACCTGGATCTCGATGGCATGGGCGCCCGGATAATACCGGCGCGTGGTAACGGGGCGGAAGCTGTGCCGCTTGACCACATTCAACGCCCCGCCCGGCGGCAGCGCGAGTTTGGTCAGCTTGAAGACCTTCGGCGTCGGCTGGCCGTTGGCGCGCATCAGGTGCACGATGTAGTCGATCACGAGGTTCTGCGTCTCCCCGCTCGATGAGTGCACCGCGAACGAAAACGTCATCTCTCCTCCGGCGGGCACTTCGTCCGGCTCCACGAACAGATCGCGGACCTCGTACTGCCCGGTGTGCGCGTAGCCCAGCAGGGCCAGCGCGTCGGGATCGCCTTTTTTGACCAGCGTGCGCAGCCCCTGGGTGATGATCCGCTGCATTTCGGGCGTGTCGTGGGCTTTCCAGCGGCTCAGCACGTCGATCACGACCTGGGGGTTATCCTTGCTGATGTCGTTGAGGTTGTTCGCCACGCTGCGGCGCACGTATTCTTCCTCGTCCAGCTTGAGCCGGTCGAGAATGGGCAGGATCGGGGCTGGATCGAGCTTGAAGACGGGCAGGGCCATGCCCCACGGCAGGCGCGGGCGGCAGCCCTCGCTGGCGAGGCGGCGCACGTGCACGTTCTCGTGATGCGCCCAGGCTATCATCTGTGCCATCATGCGATCGGGATTCTGCGCGATGAAGGGCCGCACGGCGAATTCGGCGCTGCCGATCTGGGTGAACTGTTCCAGCGCGGGCAGCGAGGCGTCCCACTCGCGCAGGCCGTACACCTCCACGAAATCGGGAAACACCATCGCCAGGAATCCGAACGAAACGGGCGCGCGGGCGGCGTCGCGCAAGATGCCGAGCGCCTCCCCGTAGGAGGAAGGCAGCAGGGCGCGCAGACAGGTCGTGACGTGCCGCATCCGGGCTTTGAGTTCGAGCGATTCCCAGTCCGGGTTGAAAACCGACGCCATCAGCGCGGCCCGGTCGAAGGGGGGATAAACGTTCCCTACGGCCTGTGCCAGCACATCGACGGATTGCTCGTTAAAGAGGTTCTTGAGAGGTTCCGGCATGACGGTCTTCCAGTGTCGCATGGCCCGCATCCCACGGTTCAATTTACGGGACGGAAATTAGAACATAGGTTCATGACCTGAGCAAAATTCCGGGGAGCCGGGGTGAGGTTTTCCCGCTCATTCCCACCCCGCCGACTCGCACCCGCACCCTTTTTCCGGTTTTACAGGATTGCGCACGAGAAACAAAAACGGGCAGGGTTTTCACCCGCCCGTGCGAATTTCCGGTTCTATGCGGCTTGCTAGCCCCCGTGACGCGCCTCGACCTGCCACGCGACGTGCTCGGCGGTGATCGCGTCGCCGTCGATGGCGCGGGCGCGCTGGGCGTTGCGCTGGCGGTTCTGCTGGATGCGCCACTGCCGGTAGCGGTCCGGCCCGCCGACGAGGTGATCGAGGTGCGCGGTCCCGCCGCGCCGCACGATCTCGGCCTGCTGGTGCAGATGCCGCCGCAGCCGGTCGGGTTCACCCTGCCACTGCGCGAGCACCAGGTCCAGCTTTTGCGCGAAATCGGCCAGCAGGCCGCTGGTGCGGGCTTCGTCGCGCAGCATGGTCTGGATCGCCTCGCGGTCGGGATGCAGGGCCAGCAGTGGGTTGCGGTAGATGTCCAGAATGTTCGGGACGGGCGGTTCGGCCAGCTTGCGCGACCGGTAGCGGGCTTCGAGATCGAGCACTTTTTGCGCCCAGGCCGCGTGAGGCCGGTGGTACTCGATTTCCGCCTGCAGCGCGCGCTGCATTTCGGGACGGAACAGCAGGCGCGGATTCTGCTTCAGCTCACCGATCAGTCGCGTCTGTTCCTCGACGTCGATGCGCGGCTGCGGCAGCGCCAGCAGCGAGGGCAGGGCGATCTCGATCCGTCGCGGCGCGACCGGCGGTGGCTCTGGGTGTGGTTCCGGGGGCCGGGCCGGGTGCGGCGTCTCGTCGATCGCCAGGGCCAGCGGCGTCAGCCCCAACTGGCGCAGGCGCGATCCCGGTTCGTAAGCGGTGCTGGCGTAGGGCCAGGGCGTATGTGTGAGTTCTTCCCAGCGCGGCCCTACCACGCTGGCGCTTTTATACGTGCCGAAGACCCGGCCATGTGGGCCGAGAAGATTATACCGGCTGCCTTTACGGCGTATGGTGTAACGCGGCTCCTCGTGTGGTGAGGTGGTGCTTTGCTGGCTGTGCGGTTCAGCGGACTTGAATGATGGGCCTTGACTTTCGGACGGTGAATAACGGACTTCACGCAGATCGGGCAGTTGCGGATCAGCCACTTAAATAATCTCCTGGCTAGACTGCGTTTGTCTGATTCCATTGTAGCGCAAACTAGGGGCCAGGTAGGTTAGAATTTGCTTGAAGTTGTATTGAAATGGTTTAGGTTCCGTTGGATAGGGAAGGGTGATGCACATTTCGATCGACACCATCCTGGTTGCCCTGTCACTGCTGCTGCTGGCGAGCATTGCGGCCAGCAAGGTTTCTGTGCGGTTGGGGATTCCTGCGCTGCTGCTCTTTCTGGGCATCGGCATGTTGGCCGGGTCCGAGGGGCCGGGCGGCATCTACTTCGACGACGCCTGGCTGGCCCAGTTATTGGGCGTCGTCGCGCTGACTCTGATCCTGTTCTCCGGCGGGCTGGACACGCAGATCGCGGACATCCGGCCCGTGTTGGGGCAGGGCCTCGTCCTGTCGACGGCGGGCGTGCTGATCACGGCGCTGGCGGTCGGGTGGTTTGCGACCCTCGTGCTCGATTTTTCGTTCAAAGAGGGCGTCCTCCTGGGCGCGATCATCGCCTCGACCGATGCCGCCGCCGTGTTTTCGGTTCTGCGCGGCAGAAGTCTCGATCTGAAACACGGCCTGAAGCCCCTGCTTGAGCTTGAATCGGGCAGCAACGACCCGATGGCCGTGTTCCTCACGTTGGGCCTGATTCGCCTCGTCGAACACCCCGACGCCTCCGTGCTGGGGCTGATCCCGTTTTTCCTGCGCCAGATGATTCTCGGCACGCTGCTGGGCTTCGGCGCGGGCTGGCTGATCCGGCTGGGGATCAACCGGCTGCGGCTGGAATATGACGGCCTGTACCCGGTCCTGACCGTGGCGCTGGCCCTGCTGGCCTACAGCGCGACGTCGTCCCTGGGCGGCAACGGCTTTTTGGCCGTTTATCTGGCCGGGGTCATGACTGGCAACGACAACTTGATTCACAAGAGCAGCCTCAAGCGGTTTCACGAGGCGCTGGCGTGGCTGATGCAGATCCTCATGTTCCTGGCGTTGGGTCTGCTGGTGTTCCCGTCGCGCCTTCTCCCGCTCGCAGGCAGCGCCCTGTTGATCGCCACGTTTCTGATCCTGGTCGCCCGCCCGTTGAGCGTGCTGATCACCCTGGCCTGGACCCGTCGCGGCTGGTCCGAAAAAGTGTTCCTCTCGTGGGTAGGGTTGCGCGGCGCGGCCCCGATCATCCTGGCGACGTTCCCCATGCTGGCCGATCTGCCGCGCAGCGAAACGCTGTTCAACCTCGTGTTTTTTATCGTGCTGACCTCGATTCTGGTGCAAGGCACGTCTCTGGCGTTCGTGGCGCGCTGGCTCAAGGTCGGCGCACCGGCCCAGGCCCGGACTGCCTACCCGCTCGAATTCGTGCCGGCGGCCAGCCTCAAGAGCGAGTTGATCGAGCTGACGCTCGCGCCCGGCTCGCCCGTGATCGGCAGGCGGGTGGTCGAGCTGGGCTTTCCCGAGGCCGCGCTGATCGTGCTGCTTAATCGCGGCGGCGAGTTCATCATCCCCGCCGGATCGACCACACTGGAGGCCGGAGACACGATCCTGGTGTTTTCGGAGCGCGAATACCTGGACGACGTGCGCTCGATCATCGGCGTGCCCGCCTGAACGGCGCGCGGCGGCGATACTGGCGAGAAGCCGTGAATTAGATTATTCTGTGAGTATGAGGCTCACTTGGCGCAGGGGTGGCGCTCTCTCAACGTGTAGAGCCGTCCGGCGCGCAACTGGCACGTTTGTAATGGAACGCGGGAGCGACCGATGGAACACACGTTTTACGTCGCAAATCTGGGGCCGGACATCAACGATGAAATGGTTCAAGGTATTTTTGCGCCGGTAGGGACGATCCTCGAATCCAAGATTGTTGTTCATCCCAAAACCGAAAAGCCCAACGGCGCGGCGGTGGTGAAGATCCAGACCGAGGCCTCCAGCCAGGAGATCACGGATCAGCTAAACGGGCAGGACGTCGGGGGCCGTCACATCGCGGTCAGCCCGGCCAAACCGAACTATCCGCTGCCCAAAGCCACCCAGGAACAAAAAGACGCGGCGAAAGAAGTCGCGGAGGCGCTGGGCGAGACGGAAGAAGCCCCCTGTCGCCAGATTTTGCGGCTGGTGCGGGTATGCAGCAGCGGGTTTGCGCGGGCGATTTTGGCCGACGCGCTGGAAATGGAAGCCTCGGGCGGCCTGATGGTGCTCGACGGGACCCGGCGGCGCACGCAGGGCGGCGTGTTTTTCTATCTGGCGCGCGGACGCATGTCGTACGACTCGCAGGGGGCGATCTTCCCTCGCCGCCGCGACAAGAAGAAGCGCGACGCCGAGCTGGCCGCGGCGGAAGCCGAGAAGGCCGCGCAGCAGGGGACGACGCCGAAGCCTCCCGCTAAGGCGGGCAAGAAGCCCAAACCGGGGGCCAAAAAGAAGCATGCCGCGCCGAAGAGTAATCACAACGCCCAGCCCAAAGCCGCGCAGCCGCCGGAGCCGAAACATACCGAACCGGCGGGCGAGGCCGTGTCCGATACGCCGCCCGTCGATCTGGAAACGCTACGCTCCCAGCTTGACGAGCTTCAGCAGGCGCACCATCAGGCTCAGGCCAACCTGTCCGCGCTCCAGGCGCAAAAGGGCGCGAAGTCGATGGGGACGTTCAGCGCCATCAAACAGGTGGTGGACCTCCAGCGCCAGATCGACGAGATGCTGAAAGCCTACCCGCAGTTGAAATAACCCCTCCCACACGATTTTCCACCGGGCCGCTTGGCCCGGTTTTTTGTTTCCCCGGCCTGTTGCACGGGTCGGTTTTCCCTTCCCTCCGCTTGCGTGGGGGAAGGGGCCAGGGGATGGGGGGCCATTCCACAACCCGCACCCTGATCCCCCGGTCTCCAGTCTATACATCAAGTTGGAGAGGGGCCGGGAGTGAGGTCTGCTTTTGCCCTTGCCTTTAGCTCTCAGCTCCCCACTGCCCGCCGCTTCTGCCGCGCTACAATGAAAACCTTGACCTTCACGTTACGTCATAGTTTAGACTGGCAACCATGATGAAGGATACGCGCTATACCGTCAAACAACTCGCCCTGCTGGCCGGAGTCAGCGCCCGGACGCTGCACTACTACGACGAGATCGGGCTGCTGCGGCCCGAACGCAGCCCGGCCAACGGCTACCGGATCTACAAGCGCCCGGCGGTGCTACGCTTGCAGCAGATTCTATTTCTGCGCGAGCTGGGCCTGAGCCTGGACGAGATCCGCGCCGTGTTGGATCAGCCGGATTTCGATCTGGTGCGAGCGCTGGAACATCACCGCCGCGCCCTGCGCGAGCGCCAGCGCCGCCTGGACCAGTTGATCGAGACGGTCGAGCACACGATCGAGTCGATGAAAGGAACCCTAGAAATGGACGATAAGGAACTGTTCACCGTATGGAGTGAAGAAAAGCAGCCGGACTACGAGCGGGAGATCGAGCAGCGGTACGGCGACAAGGAACTGAAGGAATCGCGGCGGCGCTGGGGCAGCTACACCGACGCCGACAAGCGCTGGATCAAGGACGAGGGCGGGGCGATTTACCGCGATCTGGTGGCCGCCATGCCGTCCGGTCCGGCCAGCGCCCAGGCGCAGGCGGGCATCGCACGTTGGCACCAGCACCTGCGCTACTTCTACGAGCCGACGACCGAGATCCTGCTCGGCCTGGGGGATCTCTACAACGAGCATCCCGACTTCATCGAGACGTTCCGGCGCATACACCCCGATCTCGCCGCGTTTCTGCGCGACGCGATCCAGGTGTACTGCCAGGACCGCCCGGAATAAATCGGGGTCAGGACGTCTTGCACCCCGCTCCTGACCATGCTCGTGCCGGGAACTCTGCGGGGCGTCTCGCAATACGCCCCTACACCATCCTCGAACCCTGCTTGTCTCCCCTCTCCAACTTGATTGGAGAGGGCTGGGGGTGAGGTCCGCTTTTTGCTCTTGCTTCTCAGCTAATCGCTAACTGCTAACGGCTACCCGCTGCCCCCTCACAGCCACCGCGCCAGCCACGCGAGCGCCGCTGCCCGCATCTCCGGCACCTCAACGTGCCCGGACTCGTACCGGTTCATCCGCCACGCCTCCTGCGCGCCCACCTCGGCGTAAACCGCCCGCAGCGCCGCGTCGATGCGGTCCAGGCCCACGGCGGGCGTCAGCGCGTCCTGGTTGCCTTCCAGCCCCAGATGCGGCCTCGGCGCGATCAGCGCGTTGATTGTGGACGTCGTGAAGTGCTTCAGCAGCCCCGGCACGTAGTAGTACACGTTGTGCCCGTTTAGCCCGCGCGCTTCGATCAGCGCCTGCGGATCGGTCAGGCAGCACAGGTCCACGCACACCTTCACGCGCGGATCGAGCGCGGCCAGCCACCACGCCATGCTGCTGCCCATCGACATGCCCAGCGTGGCGATCCGGCCCGGATCGACGTCGGGGCGGGTGTGCAGGTAATCCACCGCGCGCAGGCTGTCGTAGACCATCATGCCCCACAGCACCTGGCCCTGCCACAGCATCAGCTTGAACTGTTCCAGCTCCGAAAGGTCGTGGCGCTCGCCGAAGCACCAATGATCGATGCACAGCACGGCGTAGCCCTGCTGCACCAGCGCCTCTCCATAGGGCGGCGTTTGCAGGTACGGTCTCGGCGCGATCAATTCTTGTTTGCCGATCTCGTACGCCCCGCCGTGCGCGTGGTTGTAGATCACCACCGGCAGAGGACCGGACGCATCCTGCGGATACATGAAATAGGCCGGGACCGGCTCCAGCCCGTTGAGGTCGAGCACCAGCCGTTCGAGCCATGCGTCACCGTGTGCCTGCCTGCCGGTGATCTCGGCGGAAATGGGGCGGTCGCGGGGCGGCAGGTCGCCCAGCAGGGCGTACAGGGCCGCACGCTGTGCGGCAGCGGTCGGGAGTTCATGGGAGGTGGGCATTAATCACGTCCAGTATTTCGTTCAGAGTAAAAGGTTTCGTGACGTACGCGCTGACGCCAAGCTCCATGCCGCGCTGGATCGCTTCTTTTTCGGCTTTGGCCGTCAGGAAAATCAGCGGAATAGTGGCGGTGATCGGGTCGCCGTGCAGGGCTTCCGCCACGCCGAACCCGTCCAGGCCGGGCAGCATGATATCGCACAGGATCAGGTCGGGGAGGTGTTGGCGCGCATGGGCCACGCCGGAGGGGCCGTCTTCCGCAACGATGACGTTGTAGTCTTCAAAGGTCAGCATCTTTTTTAAGCTGGCGCGCAGTGATTCTTCGTCTTCGATCAATAAAAGTGTTTTCATGGGATCCCGCCTTACTGCCCCACTTGGCACGACTTGATCGTGTGGTGTATCCCCTTCCCCTTCTACCCCGAAGCAGCGACCATGTAAGCCCAGGATTGGACACAACCGATCGAAGGGTACTCTATCACGATTCCCGAATAAGAGACATTCCACCCGCGCGACAGCCCGCCCGAACGCGCTATACTTTGAGAAAATCCGCAGCGTTATCTCTTTTCCAGATAAGGACCGCCACATGAAACGAATTCTCTACTCTCTGGCCGCGGCTGCATTCGTCCTGATCCTGGTGTTTGGGGCCGCCCCCCACGCGACCGAGGCCCAGAGCCACAACCCGATCACGGACGATGTCCCGCTGCTCGTGCCCGAAGTCATCTCCGTGCGCGATCACAGCACGACCGCCTTCACCGAGGGGCTGATCTTCTCGTCCGACGGCATGATGTACGAAAGCGCAGGCCTCTATGGCGAGTCCACGCTGCGCCAGGTCGATCCCGAAACGGGCGAAGTGCTCAAGTCGATCGACATCCCTGAGGAGTATTTCGCGGAAGGGTTGGCGCAGGTCGGTGACCACCTGATCCAGCTCACGTGGCAGGAAAATACGGCGTTCGTGTACGACATCGACACCTTCGAGCAGGTGGACACCTTTAGCTACGAGGGCGAGGGCTGGGGCCTGTGCTACGACGGCGCCTACCTCTACCAGAGCGACGGCACGTCCTTTATCACCCTGCGCGACCCGGAAACCTTCGACCCGGTGTTCTCCGGCCTTGTGAGCATCCAGGGCCAGCCGGTCGCCAACATCAATGAGCTGGAATGCGTCGGGGATTCGATCTGGGCGAACCTGTGGAAGACCGATTACATCATCCGCATCGACAAATCGAACGGCGTGATCACCGGCGTCGTGGATACGACCGCCCTGCTGACGGCGGACGAACGCGCCCAGCTCGGTTCGGGAGACGTGCTGAACGGCATCGCCTATAACCCCGACACGGACACGTTCCTGATCACGGGGAAGAACTGGCCCCACATGTACGAAGTGCGCTTCGTGGATCAGGCCGAAGCCGCGCCGTCCGCCGAGGCGACCGCCGCCGCGACTGAGGCGCAGTAAGTATGGCGTCCGAGCCGCCCACCGATCTGTTCGACGCGCTCAAGGGGCACAAATACATGAGCCTGACGACGTTCCGGCGGGGCGGGGTCCCGGTCGTGACGCCGGTCTGGTTCGCGGAGCAGGACGGCAGGCTGTACGTGACGACCAGCAGCACGTCGGGCAAGGTCAAGCGCATCCGCCGCGACCCGATCGTGACCGTCGCGCCGTGCAAGCCCAACGGCAAGCTGCTCGGCCACCCTGTGCCCGGCAAGGCGCGCATTTTGCCCCCGGACGAGGAATCCCTCGCGGAGCGGGCCTTGAGCCGTAAATACCGGCTGGAAAAGGGCCTCATGAGCGTTCTGCGGGTGGTTCTGCGCCGCAAGGCCGAAGGGGAAAACACGTTTCTGGAAATCCGCCCGGTGTAAGACCGCAGGCGACACAGAGGGCGGGGTCACACACTCCCCACCCTCTCGTTTTTTTATCCGTCCCGCCAACCGGGTTTTTGTAGGGGCGGGTTTCTAACCCGCCCTGCTTTTTCCGCCCCCGCCGCTCTCTCGCCCCTTCCGCGACGTATTGCCATACGCCCCGTCTTTCGCCTGCCGGACCACGCCCACCGCCGCCGATCCACCCTGCCTGTCTCCCCTCTCCAACTTGATTGGAGAGGGGCCGGGGGTGAGGTATGCTTTTGCCTTTGCCCTTGCTTTTGCCTCTCCGCTAACCGCCAACCGCTGCCTTTGCTTTTCCCTGCTACTCCGCCTCCACCTCGATCGTCATACTGATCGGGCAGTGATCCGATCCCGGCACGTCGTTGTGAATGTCCGCCGCGACGATGCGATCCTGCAAATCGGGCGTGGCGAAAAAATAATCGATCCGCCAGCCCACGTTGCGATCGCGCGCGCCGCCCCAGAACGGCCACCACGTATACGCCCCGGTCTGATCGGGATACAGGCTGCGATACACGTCTACGTAACCCTGCTCTACGATTTTGTCGATCCACGCGCGTTCTTCGGGCAGAAACCCCGTGTGCTTTACGTTGCCCTTCGGATTCGCCAGATCGATCTCGCGGTGGGCGGTGTTCACGTCCCCGCAGAAAATGACCGGACGCCCCGCCGCGCGCAGCGTGTTGATATAGGTCAGAAACGCCTCTTTGTACGCCATCTTGAACGGTACGCGCGCCAGATCGCGCCCGCCGTTGGGGAAGTAAGCCGTCAGCAGCACAAAATCGCCGTAATCCGCGACGATGGTGCGGCCCTCGTCGTCATAGTCGGGGATGCCCAGCCCCAGCTCGATGCTCAGCGGCTCGCGCTTGGTGTACAGCGCCACCCCGCTGTAGCCCTTGCGGGTCGCGGACGCCCAATAGGTGTGGTAGCCCGCCGGGTCGCACAGTGCCGGTTCCAACTGGTCGAGCGAGGCTTTGGTCTCTTGCAGGCACAGCACATCCGGTGAGGTCTGATCCAGCCACTCAAGGAAGCCTTTTTTATAGGCAGCCCGGATGCCGTTCACGTTCCACGAGAAGAGTCTTAACTGCATGCGGTTGTCCCCTGTCCGGCACTTTGCGACAATTCGTACTATGGCCTACCCGCGAAAAGCCGTCTGCGCATCGAAAGCACACGCTCTAGCATAACCGATCCGATCCTCTCGCGGCTATGGCTGTCGGAGTGTACTTGTACTGCTAATGAAAAGAGATTGGATGCGATGAATCGAAAGCTGATGCTTCAAATCGCCGGGATTGGCTGGGTCGCCGGGATGCGTGCCGCGTCTGCGCCCGCCCTGGTCAATACGTACCTGTCCCGGTTTTTCGTGCGTTTCCTGCTGCCCCAGCCTGCGCGGGCGTTCAGCAGCCCCCGCCTCACGAAGTTTCTGTGGCTGTCGGCCCTGGGCGAGCTGATCGGGGATAAGCTGCCCTTTACGCCCAACCGGACCGATCCGCCTTCTCTGATAGGCCGCACCCTGTCCGGGGCGCTGTCCGGCGTCGCGCTGAGCGCGGCCCGCCACGAGCGCCGCGAAGTCGGGGCCGTGCTGGGCGGACTGTCGGCGGTGGTTTCGTCGTTCGTGATGATGAACCTGCGCAAGACCATCGCGGACAACTCCCGCCTGCCGGATCCGGCGGTCGCGCTGATGGAAGATGGGATCATCCTGGCGGCGGCGTACAACGTGCAGCGCCAGCCGGTCTACCGCCGCGATCGCGATTAACCGGCAATCCCTCCCCGCCGTGCTTCTCATGACATCAAAACAGGGGCGCACCTCACCGGCTGCGCCCCTGTTTTTGTTGTTTCTGCTGCCCCGCCCCCACCCTGCCTGTCTCCCCTCTCCAATCAAGTTGGAGAGGGGCCGGGGGTGAGGTTGCCTTTGCCCTTGCTTTTGACTTTCAGCTACTCGCTAACCCCTGCCTGTCCCCCCTACGGAATGCAGATCTGCTGCCCGGCGTACACCCGCGAGGTGTCGTAGATGCCGTTCACCGAGGCCAGCGTATACAGCGAGACGTTGTACGCCAGCGAGATACGGAACAGGTTTTCGCCCGGCGCGACGGTGTGATAGGCCCGGCAGGTCGTTGAAGTGGTCGGGTACGTGTACGTCGGATACGTCGGGTAGGTGTAGGTTGGATAAGTCGGGTACGTCGGATAGGTGGGATACGTCGGGTAGGTTGTCGTCGGCGTGGTCGTCACCGATTCCACCGGCAGCGACAGAATCCCCACCGTCGCGGTGATGTAGCCCGCGTTGACCCAGCCGGTCTGCCCGCCCGACAGCGAGATCTTGACCCACGAGCCGTCCGAGTTGCGCGACAGCAGGCTGGCCGTCGTGCCGCGATAGACCGAGGTCACCTTGGCGTACCACCAGCCCGGACCGCTGCGCACGTTCAGCGCGCCGGTCGTCACGGTCGCGTAAGCGCCCGGCGGAACCGTGGTCGGTGTCGGGACCTGCCCGCCTTCGACCGGGAGATTCCAGTACGGGTAACCCGTGCTGAGATAGCCCACGTTCACCCAGCCCACGACGCCGTTATCCAGCGACACTTTCACCCATCGCCCGTCCGCGCTGCGCGTCCCGGCGAAATACAGCACCGCCCCCCGGTACACGGCGAAGATCGAAGAATACTGCGCGCCTGGGCCGCTGCGAATGTTCAGCGCACCGGTCGTGACCACGCCATACGCCCCGGTCGAGGGCGTGGAGGGGCTGCTCGGTTGGGCGCTCGTCGCCTGGAGGCAGATCGATCGCACCCACCCGCTCGCACCGGACACGTACACGGCGGTCCAGTTCGTGCCCTGCGCGGAGGTCGTGCCGCCGGTCGATACCGTCTGGCTCTGGTAGAGCACGGCGACCTTTGAGGCATAGATATCGGGTGAGCTGTGAACGTCTTCGGCCACACACGTCACGGTGGCCGTGCCTGTTTGCGCGGACGCTTTGCCAAGCGGCGCGATGCCGGCCATGAGGGCCGCGACGATGACCACAGCCACCACGACACGCGTGCTAAGTGACGCTAGCTTCAACATGGTGGTTCTCCTGGATGCTGTAACCCATTTGGCTTTGCCTTATCTGGCTTGTTACTCACAGTCTAGGGTAAAACCTGTCTGAACTCAATGGGGAGGTGATAAGGCGCTCGTTGATAGCAGGCAAGTCGTCATCTAAGCGTCAGCTTACGGTCGGATGGCTGTAATCTGCGAGGGGAAAACGCGACGAATTTCTGTAATATCCGGCCCACGCGCGCCCGGTCCGCATCAGGCACCCCCACCTGCCTCCGCCCGCGCGCACCGGCTCGCCTTAAAGCCCGTAGGGGCAATTCATGAATTGCCCCACCTATAACACCCGCTACCGGCACCGTAGGGGCGTATTGCGATACGCCCCGTTTTCCGCCGCCGAACTCGCCCTGCCCTCGCCCCCAACTCCTACCCGGTTTAAACCAGGGCGGGTTACAAACCCGCCCCTACAAAACCGCCGTCGCCCCGCTTTTCTCCCCTCTCCAACTTGATTGGAGAGGGGCCGGGGGTGAGGTCGCGTTTGCTTTTACTAACAACTGTCTACTAACGACTGACCACTGTTTTTGAAGCACAAAAAAAGCCCCTGCACCGCCCGTTTGATGCAGGGGCTTGGAGGAAAGCGCGCGGCCTTATACTGCGTCCGGCAGCAGGCTTTTCACGTGTTTGATCACCACCGGCAGGGCCGCTTTGACGGCGGGCGACAGGTCGCTGCCGAACTCAAACGATTCCCCCGTGACGGTAATCAAAACCGTGCGCGGCGCGCGCCCGTATAACGCTTCCGTACATGCCAGCAGGCTTTCGGGCGGCATGTGGTGGTGCAGCGATGGGGCGTCGTTCCGCCCCGGCTGGATGTCGTCGCACGTGATCAGGCCCGGTTCGGCCCCCACGCACGCGTCGATCAGGATCGCCAGCGTCGATTTGCTCAGCGCTTCGGCCAGATCGATGGTGAGCTGGTGACAGGTGATCACCCACGCCTGGCAGGGCTGGATCACCCCGGCCAGAAATTCCGCCGCGATCCAGCCCAGGCCATCATCCCCGCGCAGGGTGTTGCCGTAGCCAATAATCACCACATCGTCGCAGGGCGTGGAATCGGAAATCACCCGCGGATCGCCTCGTCAAGCAGTTCGCCGTGCGCGCCGCGCAGCTCGACGTGCAGCGCCAGTTCGCCCTGCGCGTGCGTCGAGCAGCTCAGGCACGGGTCGAAGGTGCGGATCACGGCTTCCACGCGGTTGAGCATGCCTTCGGTCAGGTTGCTGCCGTCCACGTAGCGATGCGCGACCTGCTGCACGGCCCGGTTCATCGCCAGATTATTGTGCGTGGTCGAGACGATCATATTCGCGCGCGTGATGCGGCCCTGCTCGTCCACCTCATAGTCGTGGATCAACGTGCCACGCGGCGCTTCCACCACGCCGATCCCGCGCTCGCTGTTGGGCGTCGCGTTGGCGCGGACGCGCGGGCTGAGGATTTCCGGCGAGCGCAGCAGCGCTTCGATGCGTTCCACGGCCCACAGGCATTCGATCAGGCGGGCGTAGTGATAGTAGAACGAGCTGAGCACCACGTTGCGATCCAACTGGCGGAATTCCGCGTATTCCTGGTCCGCCATCGGCGTGCCGCAGATGTCCACGATGTTCAGGCGGGCCAGCGGGCCGACGCGGTAGATCCCCTTGGGATAGCCCATCGACTTGAAGTACGGGAACTTCATGAAGGTCCACGGCTCGACGGCTTCCCCGATGTAGTCGGTGTAATCCAGCGGGTCGAAGCCCTTCTCGATGATGTGGCCGCGCTCATCCATGACGCGCAGCATGCCGTGATACATCTCCAGGCCGCCCTGCTTGTTCACCAGCCCCATGAACAGGGTCGGGAAGTTGCCGAAGGTGCGGATCTCCTCGCTGTACTGCGACATCGAGCGCTTGAACCAGTCCAGGTTGCGGCGCAGAATGGCGTACGCTTCGGGGATGGTGCTCAAAATGCGGTCGCGCGTTTCCTCGTCGAGCGGGCTGGCGACGCCGCCGGGCACGATCCAGGTCGGATGCAGGCGCTTGCCCGCCATCCACTCGATGATCTCCTGCCCGAACTTACGCAGCCGCACGCCGTCGCGCACGATCTCCGGGTGCTTTTCGGCCAGCCCGAACACGTTGCGCTTCGCCGGGTCGGACTCCATGCCCAGCAAAAAGTCCGGCGACGACAGGTAGAAGAAGCTCAGCGCGTGCGACTGCACGATCGACGCCAGATTGAGCACGGTGCGCAGCATGTGCGCCGCTTCCGGCAGGCGGATCGCCATGATCGTGTCGCACGCCTTGGCCGAGGCCAGCTCGTGGCTGATGGTGCAGATCCCGCAGATGCGGCCCATCAGAGACGGCATTTCGTAGTACGGGCGGCCTTCGATGAACTTCTCGAAGCCGCGATACTGCGTCACGGTAAAGCATGCATCCTCGACCCGCCCGTTATCGTCGAGCTGGATCGTAATTTTCGAGTGGCCTTCGATCCGGGTGATCGGATCGATCACAATCTGTTGGGTCATGATGTGTTCTCCTAAGCGCCGGGCCGCGTCATCGTGTTGAGGACGGGTTGACGGCCTGCCAACAGCTCGGACAGGACGTAGTAGATCGTGTCAGCCGAGGGCGGGCAGCCCTGCACGAACACATCGACCTTGACGACTTCGTGAATCGGGCGGACGACGGGCAGCAGCTTGGGCACGATCTGATCCGGCCACTGCGGCTGCACGTTCACGTTTTCGATGTAAGCCCGGTCCATGATGTCCTTCACGGAGAACGGGTTGCGCATCGACGGCACGTTGCCCGCGACGGCGCAGTCGCCCAGCGCGACCAGGATCTTCGTATGCTCGCGGATCATCTTGATCTTGTGCAGGTCTTCGTCGCTGCTGATGGCGCCTTCGACCAGCGCGACGTCGACCATCTCAGGATAGGTTTTGTTATCAACCAGCGGGCTGTAAACGACGTCGATCTGGCTCGCCAGCGCGATCAAGCGCTCGTCCATGTCGATCAGCGACATATGGCAGCCCGAGCACCCGTCCAGCCATACGGTTGCGACCGTGACTTTGTTGTTACTCACTCTTGACCTCCCGCATGTTGAACAGGTACGGCAGGAACTCACGCCGCTTGACCATCTCGCCCACCGGGCGGCCCTTTTCGACCAGCGCGCCCACCGGGCAGACATTGACGCACTTGCCGCAGCTCGTGCACGTCGTCGAATCGCCCCACGGCGTCGCCAGATCGGTGATCACGCGCGCGTCGATGCCGCGCCCGCGCACGTCCCAGGTATGCGCGCCTTCGATCTCGTCGCAGACGCGCACGCAGCGCGTGCACAAAATGCAGCGGTTGCGGTCCACCACGAAGCGCTCGTGCGTCATATCGACCATGCGGACCGGCTGCAAATTCGGGTAGCGCACGTGGTCCATACCCAGCCGCTGCGCCAGCGCTTGCAGCTCGCAGTGGCCGTTCGAGACGCACACGGCGCAGACGTGGTTACCTTCAGAGAACAGCAGCTCCAGGATCATCTTACGATAGTCCCGCAGCCGCTCGGTGTCGGTGAATACTTCCATGCCTTCTTCGACGTGCGTCGCGCACGCGGGCACCAGCCGCTTCCACCCGGCGATCTCCACCAGGCACAACCGGCACGCGCCCGGCACAGACAGTCCGTCGAGCTGGCACAGCGTCGGGATGAATATGTTGTTTTCGCGGGCGATCTCCAGGATCGTCTCGTCTTCGTTGGCGCTGACGTCGCGCCCGTCAATCTTGAGGGTCTTTACGCGAGAGCGTACGGCCATGGCTCACCTCACTCCGCTGCCGGTTCAAGGACCGGGGCGTCGATAATCTTTTCCAGGTATTCGCTGCGGAAGTACTTCAGCGTGCTCATGATCGGGTTCGGCGCGGACCCGCCCAGGCCGCACAGGCTGGCGTTGCGCACCAGATCGCAGAGCTGCTCCAACAGGTCGAGGTCGGCCATCGTCGCCTGACCCTTCGAGATTTTGTCGAGCAGGCCGTACATCTGCGCCGTACCCACGCGGCACGGGATGCACTTCCCGCACGACTCGCTCTTGCAGAACTCCATGAAGTACTTCGCCACGTCCACCATCGACGAGGTTTTGTCCATGATGATCATGCCGCCGGACCCCATGATCGAGCCCAGGCGCGTCAGCGAGCTGTAGTCCACGGGCACGTCGAGGTATTCCGCCGGGATACACCCGCCGGTCGGGCCGCCCGTCTGCACGGCCTTGAATTCGCCGCTGCCGGTGGTCCCGCCGCCGATCACTTCCACGATTTCGCGTAGTGATATACCCATGGGCACCTCGATCAACCCCGTGTTTTTGACCTGCCCTGCCAGCGCGAACACCTTCGTGCCCTTGCTGCTCTCGGTCCCGATGCTTGAGAACCACGCGCTGCCGTTACGGATGATCGGCGCGATGTTGGCGTACGTCTCGACGTTGTTGATCAGCGTCGGCTGGCCCCACAGGCCGTGGTCCGCCGGATACGGCGGGCGCGGGCGCGGCGTGCCGCGATGCCCTTCGATCGATCCCATCAGCGCGGTTTCTTCGCCGCACACGTAGGCCCCTGCCCCAAGCCGGATCTCAAGGTTGAAATCGAAACCCGTGCCGAGGATATTTTCGCCCAGCAGGTTGTTACGCTTGGCCTGACGCAGCGCCAGTTTCAGCCGGTCAATCGCCAGCGGATACTCGGCGCGCACGTATACGTAGCCCCGGTTGGAGCCGACCGCGTAACCCGCGATGGTCATGCCTTCCAGAATGCGGTACGGGTCGCTTTCGAGCACGCTGCGATCCATGAACGCGCCGGGGTCGCCCTCGTCGCCGTTGCAGATCACGTACTTGACGTCGCCCGAAGCTTTGGCGACCGTGGCCCACTTCAGGCCGGTCGGGTAGCCCGCGCCGCCGCGACCGCGCAGCCCGCTCTCCATGATCTCGTCGATCACTTCCGAGGGCGACATCTCGGTCAGCACGCGGTACAGGCCCTTATAGCCGTCCGCGTTGAGGTAATCTTCCAGGCTTTCGGGGTCGATCACGCCCGAATTTTCGAGCACGATCTTGGTCTGCCGCGAGAAGAACGGCATCTTTTCGTCGCAGCGCAGTTCGCTGATCGGCTCTTTGCCGATGCTGGCGATCAGGGCCGGAGCATCTTCCGCCTGCACCTTTTCGTACAGCACGTTATCCGGCTCCACGGCCACCAGCGGCCCGGCGGCGCACAGCCCCAGGCAGCCCACGCCCTTGATCTGGATTTCGTGGTCGCGGCCTTGGGCTTTTACTTCGTCTTCGAGCGCGGCTTTGATGCTGTCGCTGTGCTGCGACAGGCAGCCTGCCGCCATGCACACGCGCAGGCAGTATTTGTACTGCTGCTGCTTTTCGCGCGATTCTGCCGCCAGCTCCGCGAGTTCGTCATAGGTCATCATTGCGCAGCACCCTCAGGAACTTCCGCCAGGCGCTCCCGGATGGTTTCGAGCATCCCATCGGGCGACTCGTTGCCCAGCACGTTGTTATCGAATACGACGGCAGGGGCCAGACCGCACGCGCCCACGCACCGCACCGTCAGCAAAGACAGCCGGTCGTCGGGCGTGGTCTCGCCGGACTTGATCCCGTATTCTTCTTCGATCGCCTCGATGATCTTGTTCGCGCCCTTGATGTAGCACGCCGTGCCCAGGCAGACCGCGCACGTGTGTTCGCCCTGGGGCTTGAGGTTGAAGAAGTGGTAGAACGTGGCGACGCCGAACACCTGACTGGGCGAGACGCGCAGCGCCTGCGAAACGAACATCAAAGCGTCATTGTCTAAGTAACCAAAGGATTCCTGAACGGTATGAAGGGTTTCAATGAGGGCATCAGGGCGATAGCCATTGCGGCGCATGGTCGCTTCGACCACCCGCCACCGCTTATCGTCAGAAGGGAGCTTAACGGGCTTCTGCATAGTTTCCCCTTTCAACGGTACTGTTTTTTAGCCCCCCAAAATTGCCGGACAACATTTGGGGGATCGGCCACTGTAATTATGGGCCGAACCGCCCGGCCCTTAAAGTGATTGATTTCACAAGTTGGCCTACTGTTTAGCATATATCCTCCCCACCCCACCCTGCCCTTCCCACCCTTTCCCACCGTACCGGCCCTGCTCTTTCCGCCCCTCCCTTCGACACCTCACCGGCCTCCGTAGGGGCGTATTGCAATACGCCCCGTTCTTTCCCCGCCGAACCCGGATCGCTCCGCGCCCACTATCGAGTTTTGAGAATGCCGGTGGTACACTGTCGGACGGTGAATCCAAACGACGAACAGCGGACGACAATGGGAACCGAAATGAGCATCTCACAGCCGGAGGCGGCCCCCGCCTCCCGGTCATGGATCGCCTGGATGCGCGCGCACCGGGTCGAAGTGGTGTCGGAGCTAGCCCTCGCCCTGCTGGTCGGGCTGACCAGCGGCTATACCGCGTGGCGCATGTTCACCTACGGCAACTTCGACTATGGCTATCACGTCGGAACCGCGCTGGAAATGAAAGATCAGCTCAGCATCGAGCTGCCGCACTTTCTCTATCACCTCTATGTGATCCTGCTCAGCGTGATCCTGCCCGGCCTGAGCGAGTACGATCTGGCGATGGTCTCCATCGTGACGCTGCGCATCGCCGGGGCGCTGGCGGTCTTCTGGCTGATCTCGCGCGCCCTGCCCCGTCCGCTCACCTTGCGCGGCGGGCTGGCCCTGGCCGGGATCGCGTTCATGCTGGTGATCGTCACCGCGATCACCGTGCCCACTTGGCCCGACGGCCAGTTTTACCTGGGGTACATCGGCCTGAACGCGTTCCACAACCCGACCCTGCTGGCGCTCGTGCCGCTCGCCCTGCCAACCGCGTGGCTGGCGACCCGCATCACGTTCAGCGATCCCGAACGTCCCGGCCTCGCCCGCGACACGGCCCTGTCCGCCCTGCTGATCGTGCTCTCGACCCTCGCCAAGCCCAGCTACCTGCTTTGCCTGCTGCCCGCCGTGGGGATGCTGTCGCTCTGGCGGCTGATCCGGCGCGAGCGGCTGCCCTGGCGCGCGCTGATCCTGGGCCTCGCCCTGCCCGGCGTGATCCTGCTGGCGTGGCAGTACGTTTTCACCTATGGCGGCGGCTCCACGAGCGATTCGCTCAGCGAGTCCTCGATCGAGTTCGCGCCGTTTAAAGTGATGGTGTGGCTCTCCAACGATCACAACATTTCGGGCCTGTTCCTGCTGTCGATCGCCTTCCCGGCGTTGGTCTATGTCCTGTTCTTTCCGGAGACGTTCAAAGACCGCTTTTTCACGCTCTCGGCGGTGGCGGCGGTATTCGGGGCGAGTTACGCGTACCTGCTGGCCGAGGGGGGCGACCGGACCGGGGACGGAAACTTCATCTGGAGCGCCGAAATCACGCTCTTTATCTGGTTCGTGGCCGCGATGCGCTTCCTGATCCGGCGCAACCGCCCCACAATCTTCGGGCGCGACGCCTGGACCCGCGTGCGGACGGTTGTCGTGCTCGCCGTGTTTGGGCTGCACTTGGTCAGCGGGGCGCTGTTCGAGCTGCGCGGGGCTGTGCTAAATACTGGCTACACGAACTTGCCCTCCGGCGGCTATTACGACGACCCGCCCCCCACGACGCCCAACCCCCCGTAGGGGTAGGGCTTGCCCTACCCGGCCTTTCTCTACCGTCATCTCTCCAGGCCCGTAGGGGCAATTCACGAATTGCCCCGCTCGCACGGCTCCGACATTCTGGCGTCATGAACGAACAGGGTCCGGGCAACAAAAAGGGACGTATCACATACGCCCCTACAACATCCTGTCAAACCGTTTCACCGCCCTGCCTGTTTCCCCTCTCCAACTTGATTGGAGAGGGGCCGGGGGTGAGGTCGCCTTTGCCTTTGCCCTTGCTTTTACTGCCCCCTGACCACCGACGGATGCCTTTGCCTTTGCTCTCAGCTAACCGCTAATCGCTGCCGCCCTGCCCCTCGCACCCGGCATCGTGATTGACATACAGCCCGATCGGCTCCGTAAACAGCCCCATCGCCTGCGTGCTGAGCTTTTCCAGCGACTGCGTTTCACCGATCCGCTGCGCGCCGCTGTCGGTCAGCACGAGGTACTTTGACTTGGCGGGCAGCGGCAGATCGTCGAGCGTATAGTACATGCTCACGCCGATTCCCTCCGGCACGACCGTCACCGGCCAGCTGTAAATTTCCACCGGGATCAGCAGCGTATTGCACCATCCGGTCGGGGCGTCGTCGTCGAATTCCACGTACGGGTTGACCAGCGCGTCCACCTGCTCGACGTACGGCCTGTAGGGGAAAAACCGCCCCTGCACGTACACCTTATACGTGTTCGAAAAATAGGGCGTCACCAGCAAATTGACCAGGATCACCGTCACGACCACCCAATAGTGCCGCGACATCAGCATCACCAGAAGCGACAGCAGCAGCGCCGCGACGCCCATGCGGAAATCGACCTGATACAGCAGCACCAGCAGGATCAACAGCAGCAGCAGGTTCAGCCCGTGGAACAAAATCTCGCGCGGGATGCTCTCGCCCACCCGGAACGGCTGCCGGGCGCGGTAAGCGCGCGTCGCCCGCACGCCGAGCCAGATCGCCACCCCGATCAGCAGCACGAAATATTCCAGCCACATCACCACGCCGATCAGAAGCCAGTCGAAGGACGGCATATCTTCCTGGTACAGTCGCCGGTTCAGTTCGAGCCGATCCCCGAACATATCGAGCGCGGCGTTGATCTTGTCGCCCAGGCCGGACGCCGCCGCCACCGCATCGAAAAGCTGGTCGGTGAACCGGTACGGCAGCTCGGAGCTGATGTAGCTGTAAAACGCGAACGCCCCGGCGCTCAGCACCAGCGCTTTCACGAACGCGTAGAGATACCCGCGCCAGCTGTGTTCGGACAGCAGCAGGAAATACGGGAAAAACGCCAGCACCCACGTGCCCCGGATCAGCGAGATGCACAAAATCGTGATGCCCAGCGCCCACTGCCACGCTCGCGGCAGCGCCGGACCCTCCTTGATCAGCCGGTAGAACATCGCCGCCAGCACGATCGCCGCGGCGGATTGGAAGCTCTCCTGCATCCCGGTGGGGATATACACCAGCATCGTCCAGAACGTCGCCAGCAGCACGCCCATCAGCAGCAGTTGGACGAGAGTGGGCCGCGCCGCATACACGAAAAACGCGATCGCGCCCGTCAGCAGCATGATGTTGAAGATCACGCCCGAATACAGTTCCCAGCCGAAGATCCGCGCGAAGATCCCCTGCAGCATCGGGTAGAACGGTCCCCAGGCATAATAATGCGTGAAGCTCGCTTTGGCCGGAAGCTCGTACAGGGTGTAATACCCGCCGCCCGTGAACCCGTGGTGGCTGAACGTCAGCGCCTGGTGCCACAGCGACGCCTCGTCGTTCACCCACGGCATAAACTGGTCCAGGCTGACGCCGATATATTGGTCGAGCATCAAAAACGTGACGGCAGCAGGGATCGCAACGACGAGCAGAGCCAGCCCTACATAGAGGACTTTTGAGCCAACAACTGAGCGAACACGCATTGAATTTGCCTTGAAGGTATGCAGGGGGTCCCACCCACCAGACGCTGATTCTGATAACCCGATAGAGTATCCCGTTGCGGGTAAATTACAAGGTTGGCCCTTCGTCCCCTCGCCCGTAGGGCAGTTCACGAATTGCCCTGCACGAACGTCGCCCACCCGGCACGCATCATAATATCGATTATGTTGCGTTTTTCGTCCCAACCCGCCCCGCCGCCCCGCGAGCGCGCCCTCGCGCCCGTCGGCCCTAAGCGGCAGTTTTCGCGCAACATAATAAATGATCCGCCCGATCCCCCCACCCTGGCGGGGCATCCCACCCCATCCGTTTTACAATCTGGGCACGCATGCCGGAAAAGAAATCGTTGAAACAGAGTCGTGCCGGTAAACGTACAAATCAGCATCGGAATGATCGCATCACCGCATAACGACTGTGAGGGGCCGTGTCTGATACGGTTTTGATGATCGCCGCGCTGGTCCTGATGGGCGGCGGCGTGCTGCTTTCGATCGTGCCCTTTTTGCCCGGGCCGCTCCTCGTCTGGGCGATCGGCGTGATCTTCGCCGTGATCGACGGCTTCGACCGGACGCCCTACCTCACCGTGGCGCTGATGACGCTGGTGATGGTGGCCGGATCGACCACGGAATTTTGGACCCCGGCGTTGGGCTTCAAGGCCGAGGGCGGATCGTGTCTGGCGACGATCGGCAGCATCCTGGGCGGCATCATCGGCACGATCTTTATCCCGATCCCGCTGCTGGGCACGGTGATCGGCATGGTGCTGGGCGCGCTGCTGTTCGAGTTCATGCGGATCGGCCAACTGAGCGAGGCGCTCAACGCGGGGCGGCTGGCGTTCAAACTGTACATCATCGGCGCGGCCCTCGAGATGGCGGCCAGCGTGCTGATCCTCGCCATCTTCGCGGCGAGCCTGTGGCTCACCGGCTGATCCCTCCCCTACAAAACCCCATCGGGCGCTGCCTGTCTCCCCTCTCCAACCCAGATTGGAGAGGGGCCGGGGGTGAGGTCCGCTTTTCGCCTTTCCCCTTCCACCCCGCCTCGTGCCTATAATCTCCATACGGAACACACCGCCGCAGAAGCGCAGCGTTTCCATACTGGGATTGGCACACTGAGGGAGGGAACACCATGAAAAAAGGACTGGCAATGGTCGTCCTGCTGGACGGCGTCGCAACCACCGTCTTAGGCAAACGCTTTTTGCGCGTCTTGAACCGCCGCCTGCCGTCGCCCATCTCATACGTCGCGGGCTTCTTCTTGCTGTGGCCGGGGATGCTGCTGCGCCGGGGCGCGGCCATGCAGGCCCTGGCGGGTCTGGCCCTGCTGCGCACCGCCGAAGACTGACTTCACCACCCCTGCTCTTTCCCGCCCGCCGAACTTCTCGCCCCACTGCCCGGAATACTCTCCACCCTGCCTGTCTCCCCTCTCCAACCCAGATTGGAGAGGGGCCGGGGGTGAGGTCGCGGTTGCCTTTGCTTTTATTTTCCCTCCTCCCTCACCGTATGGATCGTAGGCTGTGCGGCGCACTCGCGCCCGCCATGCGTCTACCCGGCGCACAGTGCCGTAACGCCATTGCTCATATAACTAATAATGTCGAATGGCACGTGCGAAAGACCGTCCATCGAAGGTCCTGCGCCCGGATCCATCCAAAGGCGGATGTACCCCAGGGGGTTCGGACCTAGACTGAACCAGGATCAACATCGCACACCAACGAACAATCTAGTTCTATGCAGTCTTGTGCGAGTGGAGACGAACGACAATGACGCGCAACATCACGAGGATACTCCTCATCACCGCCGTGATACTTGGCAGTCTGCTGCCGCTGACATTTTCGCAGTCCTCAGCCCATGCTCAGGCGGCAATCGCCGGAACGTGGCAGGCCGAGTATTTCACCAACATCTATCTCAACGGCTGGTCCGCCGCGACCACCGTCAACAACCTGTCGCTGAACTGGGGCAGCGGATCGCCCGCCGAGGGCATCCCCGCCGATAACTTCAGCGCCCGCTTTGGCACGGACGTCTACTTCCCGGCGGGTCGCTATCGCTTCTCGGTCCAGGCCGACGACGAGATCAGCATCCGTCTGGACTACAACAACTGGGATCAGCCGCTCATCAACACCATCGATACCCCGGCCCCCGGCCAGATCCTGACCGCGGACGTGGATATCAGCGCGGGCACGCACCACATTCAGGTCGATTACCGCGAGCGCACCGGCCTTGCCTACCTGTACGTGAATTGGGCTCCGATCAGCGACACGCCGGTCTATGACACGCAGCCGATCGCCACGGTCAACACGGGCGCGCTGAACGTCCGCGCGGTCCCGGACCCCGTAAACGGCGCGATCGTCACCCGCGTCTATCGCGGCCAGACCTATGCGGTCGTGGGGCGCTCCGGCCTCAGCACGTGGTGGCAGTTGGATGTTAACGGCACGATCGGGTGGGTGAATGGAAACTACGTCCGCGTCCAGAACGGCCAATATGCGCCCGTCACCTGGAACGGCAACACCGGCGACGTAGCGACCCCCGGCCCCACCCCGACCCTGCCCGTCGTGCAGTGCCCCGGCTTCCTGCCCTCGCGGGTGACCATTGGCGGCTACGCCCGTGTGACCCCCGGCCTGCCGAACAATCTGCGCGCCGAAGCCAGTACGTCCGGCGCGTGGGTCGGGTCCGTTCCCGGCGGCGCAGTCGTCTACGTGATGCTCGGCGCGGTCTGCGGCCCCAACACCGCCTGGTGGCTGGTGAGCTACAACGGGGTCACCGGCTGGACGATGGAAGGCGTGGGCAACACCTACTGGCTGGAGCCGTACACCTTCTAGCCCCCTCGCCCTCACACAGCACACCCAGGCGGGACAGCTCACCCTGTCCCGCTTTTTTATTCCCCACCTTGCTTTTCCGCCCCACACGTTGCCGCCCCCTGCCCGCTTTACCCGCGCCCGCCCTGCCTGCGCCCCACCCACCCCCTGCCGAACTGACCTTCCCCCGATTTCTCGGACAGTGGAAATGTCGTAGACTGGAGAAATCAGG
>NZ_DAISHJ010000040.1:0-35472 GCF_036822615.1 Aggregatilinea sp.
TGATTCATTTGATGCTCCGTCGTCTTGCTCGTCCTATTTAACAAACACGCTCTTACAGTTTCACTCAGTCGGTCCGGATAGAGGACACTGAAAGGGCGTCAACAGTTACCCCGTCCGTGACGGCGTGCCGTTTCACTCAGTCGGTCCGGATAGAGGACACTGAAAGCCTTTGCCGGCGTGGCATCCGAGATGATCGGCGGGGTTTCACTCAGTCGGTCCGGATAGAGGACACTGAAAGGAGCGGATGAAACAGCGCTACGGCAAAACGATCACGTTTCACTCAGTCGGTCCGGATAGAGGACACTGAAAGTGGTTCGCTGGTTGGTTAAGGATACGGCGGGGCGGTTTCACTCAGTCGGTCCGGATAGAGAACACTGAAAGCTAAAAACGCCAATCGCGCCGAACTCTCGTTCCAGGTTTCACTCAGTCGGTCCGGATAAAGGACACTGAAAGCAATGTGGGTACAAGTCCGGCGACTTGCGTTGCATGTTTCACTCAGTCGGTCCGGATAGAGGACACTGAAAGTGTTTCCACAGTATCAGGAACGCCACCGCGTCCCGGTTTCACTGAGTCGGTCCGGATAGAGGACACTGAAAGAAGTTGGCGCGCACGTACATGTTCAGCTCTGCGGAGTTTTACTCAGTCGGTCCGGATTGAAGGTGATGCACTATTCTTATCCGATATTTCGTAAATGTTTAAGGGCCGCTGTTTGGTCTAGTCCTCGTAGTTCGCCATGCCTCCCCATGATTCCGGTGATGGTGAGGTCCACTCATCATGACCAGCCTCAGTGAAAACTCCAGATCAGGTGAGCGGTCGTAAACATCGGTGACAGAGCCGCGCAGGTAGTGTGTAATTTTACCGATCGCCTCCGTCACGTTTACAGGCCCCACCCTGTAGTATCGCGCAGGGTCGCCGGAGCGGACCTGCTACATTGAGTGCATGAACATATGCACAGGAGTATCACTGTGAGCCGTCCGAAAAAACAACTCAAAACGTGTGCCGCCACCAATGTGGCACATCCGCAATCGCCACAGATCATCATGCAGCGCCTGCATCCCAGTCTGCGCGACAGTTTCGTTTTACTGCCGCCGGCGGGGACGATGCTAACTCACGAACAACTCGAGGCTGTTTTTGGCGGCGACCTACGTGGGTTGAGAGATCTGGCAAAGCTGGTTTACAAACCGGGTCCTCGTGAGCCAGAATGACCATAGACGAATGCTGCTCAAGGTGAGCAGCCAACCAGAAATGGAGGAACGTATGCTTGTGGTCAATCGTGCTCGTAGGACGTCATCGCTGGATGAATCCATCCACCTCACCAAGCAGGGAGAGCAGATCCTGGCCCTACTCCGTGAGGCAAAAACCTGGACGAACCGCTCTATGCTCGCCAGGCTGGCCGGAAAGTCTGCCCTGAATAGGTGGGATGTGGTGCTGCTCGATCGCCTCACCGCAGCGGGCTTGATCGAAGCGCGGCGCGTTCCGCGTCACGGCCCCATCGGATTTGAGTGGCAATATCGGGCAGCAAATCGCAAAACCGTGGAGAATGCCTGATGGTGCAACTTCGTTGCCTAATCTGGGCAGCCGTATCCTCACGTGCTCAGACCGAACCGGATAAGTTCAGTCTGCCCCAACAGGAATCTGATGCGCGCAAGTTGGCCCAGGAAAACGGATGGCGCATTGTAGATGTTATGCGTGTACCAGGACACAGCCGCCGCTACATCGACTTTCATGAACTGGCAACCGCAGCAGCCAACAAAGGAATCGATGCGTTCCAACGGCTGGCCAATCACTGGGAAGCGCGTGACTTTGATGTGCTGGTTGTGCTGGACGGCAACCGCTTTGCACGGACCCAGGCACTCCACGCCTACATCACTGAGCAGACGATCAACATCGGCGCGCGTATCTTTTCACTGATAGACGGGTGGATAGACAAGCAGAACCATCGCATGTGGATTGCGATGAACGGCTACAAATCCGCGGGCGAGATTGATCGATTGGTGGATGCGCGGGACAAGGCAATGGATAAGCGCGCCGAACGAGGATTGCCAGTCAGCAGTCGCGTCCCCATCTCGCACATCGTTCAGCGCGATCCGAGAACCGGTAAGTCGCTGCGGCTTGAAGTAGATGAGAGCAAACGCCGCTTGTGGGACGATCTCGCTACTCTGGTGCTTGAAGGTGTAGCATGGGACAGCATCGAGAGTGAGTTATTCAAGCGCTACGGCTACGTGAACGAAAATGGTGAACCCTACTATCCGAATTTCATGTACCGCCTGATCATGAAGCCGCTGTTTTGGGGTCATATCGCTCGTCATCATAATAGCGCCGAGAGCAAAAACGGCTATAAGTACGGTCCGTGGATCTATGACGAAAGCGCCCCCATACCGCAGGGCGTGCTGATGTTCCGCAACACACATCCCCCCGTATGGGACGGCGAGCTTGCCGATCGCATTCGTTTTGAACTCGAGCGGCGCAGTGAAGTGATGTGTGGCAGAGCTACACCGAGCTACACCTATGCCCTAAGCGGCCTCGCAGTCTGCGGCGAGTGTGGCACCTTCATGGTGACCCGGCGCGCGGGTGACTACCGGGCATTGCGCTGCCCGTCCGCGTGTAGCAAAACACGCGGCCCGAATTGCAGCAACCGGGGTGTGCTGAACGAACGCCATATCATCGCACAGCTAGATGCGTTCTTGCGGCAGATGCTTCAGGAAAACACGACGGATATTTTTCGGGACGTCGAACCCGAAACGTCATGTTTGCATGAGCGCATCACGGCGCTGGGAACAGACATCGAAGAACTTCAGGAACAAGCCCGTTCGCTGATTCGGCGTCAGCTCACGGCCCCCGAGGACATCCAACAGCTCTATGACGAGGAACTGGATAAAATCGGGCTCCAATTGAAGCATATGAAAGATGCGCTGAGCCGCATGCAGGGAGAATCGCTCAATCAGCAGCAAACGACTACCGCTCAACAAGCGACACTCGAAGAGTTGGCGGATCTGACGCTTGAGAAGTTTTGGCAGCAGGGCAGCCGCGCCATCAATCAAATGCTGCACCGGCTCATGGGTAATCACCGTCTGGTGATTCTCCACCGCGAAGTTATCGGCGTCGCCGTCTCACAGCGAGCGCAGCGCCGGCATAATTAGCGCGAAATCAAGCAGGAAGGGAGGTTAAAAGATGGCTGGAGATGTTCGCCGACCAACAGAGTGGTTTAGCAACGTGCCTTCTAGTTGCACACTAGGCACAGCATGTTTAGAATTGCAGGGGAAATAGAGGGGGCACATCCCTCGCCTGAAGAATGTGCCCACATCACTAGCGTAACCTTACCAACCACGCTTTCCTAAAATCACCTGGTCTGGTCCTACACTGATGCCGACCATCGGCTCGCCCAGGTCGCGGCTGACTTCCGCGATGATCTTGGGATCGTTGAAGTGCGTCACTGCCTCGACGATCGCCTTCGCGCGCCGGGCCGGATCGCCGCTCTTGAAGATGCCGGAGCCGACGAACACGCCGTCCACGCCGAGCTGCATCATCAGCGCGGCGTCCGCGGGCGTGGCGACGCCACCCGCCGCGAAGTTCACCACCGGCAGACGGCCCAGCTCCGCCGTTTCCTTGACCAGTTCGTACGGCGCGCCGATCTCTTTGGCGAAGGTCATCCACTCGTCGGGACGCATCGCGGACAGGCGGCGGATTTCACCGAGCACCGAGCGCGCGTGCCGCACGGCCTCCACCACGTCGCCGGTCCCGGCTTCGCCCTTGGTGCGGATCATCGCCGCGCCCTCACCGATACGCCGCAGCGCCTCGCCCAGGTTGCGGCAGCCGCACACGAACGGCACGTTGAACTGGTGCTTGTCGATGTGGAACTGCTCGTCGGCAGGCGTGAGCACTTCGCTCTCGTCGATGTAGTCGATGCCGATCGCTTCCAGAACCTGCGCCTCGACAAAGTGGCCGATGCGGCACTTCGCCATGACGGGGATGGTCACGGCTTCCATGATCGACTGGATCAGGCCGGGATCGCTCATGCGCGCCACGCCGCCCGTCGCGCGGATGTCCGCCGGGACGCGTTCCAGCGCCATCACCGCGCACGCGCCCGCTTCTTCCGCGATGCGCGCGTGCTCCGGCGTCACGACGTCCATGATCACGCCGCCCTTGAGCATCTGTGCCAGACCGCGCTTCAGCGTTTCGGTGCCTTTTTGCGCGCCATTGCCATTCGTATTTTCTGCCATTTGTCTGCCTCCTATGGACGCCGGACCTGAAACCCGCGCCCTAAACCCTGACCTAAGAGTGTGCCGTAATCCAACCGGCGATGTCGTCGATAACTGTTTGGGGAATGTGCCCCGGCGTCTGGTATTCCGTCGGGTTGGGATCGCCCTCGCCGCTGAGGAACAGGTGATTGAGATCGGCGTAGGTCTTGAACGTCGCGTCGTCGCGGCCTTCCAGCGCCAACTGCCAGCCCGCGAAGTCGTCCAGCGTCACCTGATAGTCGCGCTCGCCCTGCAAAACCAGGATCGGCGCGGTGACCTCCTGCGCGGTCGCCACCGGATCGTAACCGTTCAGGTCGATCCAGTACGACGCGGGCGCATTGAACAGCAGCATCACCGGATCGTCGCCGGGCTGGGCGTTTTTGGTCGCCTCAACCGTCGCTGTCGTGTCGTCCAGATACGCCTGATCCGCGTCGGAGAACGTGCCGTCGTCGATGGTCAGCAGATATTTGGTCTGCTCCACGATCAGATCCGTCAGGGGGCGGGTATTGCCCGCCATGATGATCACCCCGCCCAGATCCTCGGCCTGCAGCGCGATGCGCGGCGCGAGATAGCCGCCCTGGCTGTGGCCGAGCACGTAGATTCGCGCCGGATCGATGCCCTCGGTGTCACGCAGCAGCTCGACGGCGGCCACGGCGTCATCGATCGTTTCTTCCGCCACGGTGAAATCGGCCTGCGCGGCGACCTGCACGCCGTACACGTTGGTGCGCTTGTCGTACCGCAGCACGGCGATGCCCTGCGACGCCAGCCCCCACGCCAGATCCTTGAACGGCTTGTTGGGGCCAACCGTCTCGTCACGATCGTTGGGGCCGGAGCCGTGCACCAGCACCACGACCGGGAACGGGCCGTCGCCCACGGGCAGCGTCAGCGTGCCGGGCAGTTCCCACTCGGTGCCCGCGTTGACCGCGACATCCTGCTCGATAAACGCGCTTTCGTCCGCATAGGCGGGCGGCTCATAGGGTGTGTTGTCCAGCGACGTGTCGGGGGAAGTGAAGAACAGCCCCGCGATCTGGCCGTCTTCGTTCACAGTCACCTGGGCCGCCAGTGTCGCCTGCTCGAAGTGCAGGATGAAGGCGTAGCTCGTCAGAGTTCCCTGTGTCTGAGAGCCTACGTTGTCATCCACGGATTGGAACGGACCGACCTGCTGCACAAACTGGTTCCACGCCTGCTCCAGATCCGCGGGAGTAACTGCGGCCAGCACCGTGTCGGTGAAATTGGCAGCAGCGGCCTCGAAGTCGCCCGCGATCATGTTGTCGATCACGGCCCGCGCAATTGCCGCACTCGGATCGTCAGCGGCAGGCGCTTCCGGCGCAGGCTTAAAGTACAGCCCGGCGACCTGCCCCTCCGCATCGACGGTGACCGACGCCTGAAGCGCCAGCTGCTCGAAGCGCAGGATGAAGAAGTAGGTCGTCAGGTCGTCCTGCGCCTGCGACGTGACCTCGTCGTCCACGGACTGGAACGCGCCAACCTGCATCAACAGCGTGTCCCACATCTGGCTGAGGGTGTCGGGCGGCAGCGCGCCCAGCATGGAGTCGTTAAAGTTCGCGGCAGCGGCTTCGAAATCGCCCGCGATCATGTTGTCGATCACCGCTTGCGCCACCGCTTGCTGATCGTCACTGGCAGGCGGCGTGCCCTGTGCCAGCGCCGCCGGTGGGAAAACCACCAGCGCGACGAGCAGACACACGACCAACCGGGATATACGAAACATCAAATTCACTCCTTGAGCGGCCCCGCTCACAACACGGGCATCCGGCGCAGCGCCGGACGATATGTTGCCTGCCACGACTGCCATGCCGCACCCAATCGCCGGAAGCCCTCTTCGATTTTCGCGGGCGGATAGGTGGAGAAGTTCAGCCGAATATAGCGGTGACCGTCTCCGTCCGTGTAAAACAGCGTGCCGATGGCATACGCGACGCCGTGCTGGATCGCCGTAACGTACAGCTCCGCGGCAGTCGGGCCGTCATCGGGCAGCCGGACCCACAAGTATAACCCGCCGGAGGGCGCTTCCCAGCTCGATCCGGGCGGCAGGTAGCGTTTCGCCGCCGCGATCGCCGTGTCACAGCGCAGACGCAGCTCGGCCCGCACGCGGTTGAGGTGGCCCGCCAGCGCACCGCTGGCGAGGTAGGTGTACATCGCGCGCTGATTCAGCCCCGGCGCGCAGACGTCCGCCGCCTGCTTGACCCGCACGATCCGGTCGCGCAGCCCGCCGCTCACGATCAGGTAGCCGGTACGCGTACCGGGCAGCAGAATCTTCGAGTAGCCGCTGGCGTAAAGCACCAGCCCGTGCTCGTCGAGTACTTTCAGCGGCGGGGGCGGCGCGCCGTGATAGTTCAATTCCTGGTAAACCGCGTCTTCCAGCACGGGGATGTTGTACTGCGCGGCCAGCGCCAGCAGTTGGCGGCGGCGGTGCAGCGGCATCACGGCCCCGGTCGGGTTGTGATAGGTGGGCGTGACGTAGATCAGGCCGGGGCGGTGCTCCTGGATCGCCGCTTCGAGCGCGTCGGGCCGCAAACCCTGGTGATCCATCGGCACGCCGATCGGGATCACGCGCCGCACGTGCGCGATGTCGAGGATGCCCAGGTAGGTCGGGTTGCTAGTCAGCAGCACGTCGCCCTCGCCCAGCACGGTCTGCACGACGAGATCGAGCGCCTGCTGCGCTCCGCCCGTAATCAGCACGTCGTCGCTGTGGCACTGGATGCCCATCGAGGTCACGTATTCCGACACCAACTGCCGCAGCGGTTGGTATCCTTCGGTGTCCTCATAGGTGACGGCAGCCGCGCCGTCTTGATCGAGCACGGTATTCAGCGCCTGCCGCAGCGCCTCGACCGGCAGAAATTCTTCCGGCGGCGTGCCCTCGCTGAACGCGATCACCCCCGGCTGGCGGGCGAGCCGCGTCATTTCGCGCATGCTGATGTTGACCGATCCCGGCAGCGGCCAGGGCGGGACGATCCGACCCGGCGCGCCCCGGTTCCCCGTGACGAACGTGCCGCGCCCCGCGTGCGCCGCGATCAAGCCCTCGGTTTGCAGCTGCGTGTAGGCGTTCACCACGCTGATGCGCGCCACGCCCAGCGCATGCGCCAGATCGCGCGTGGGCGGCAGGCGATCGCCGGGCATCAGACGGCCACTTTCGATTTGCAGGCGGAAATGCCGCGCAAGCTGCTGGTAGATCGGCTCGACGGAGTCTTTATCAAGCGGGATAGCGGTCAGAGTCGTGTTGATCATGGTCCCATCCTAACAGGACCATGATACCATGTATAGGGCCAAGTGGGACCAACAGATAATGCAATGCAAATTTTGTGGAATTGTTGGTTTTTCCACAATTCGATTTAATAACTACTCTCAAAATAAGCCAGTAATAATTGCTCTGATTTTATTTGCTATGTATAATGATATATCTTATTATAATTTAATTTATATAATGAGGTTAATTAAATGAGTATCTTTAATATAAACCAAAATGCTGTGTTTGGTCCTCCTCTGCAAGATCCCCAATATCAATGCGATATTTTTGTTATCATGCCTTTTGATCAGAGCTTCACTCCTATATATGAAAATCACCTTAAATCTATCGCGGATCGTTTAGGTTATTCGATCAAACGAGGCGACGATTTCTTTTCACGACATGCTATTATGGCCGATGTTTGGTCCGCGATTACAAACACCAAGTTAATTATAGCTGATTGTACTAACAGAAATCCTAATGTTTTCTATGAATTAGGCATAGCACACACCTTAGATAAACCTGTTATCATGATAACCCAAAATAGAGAGGATATCCCCTTTGATGTTGGCCACTTGCGGATAATTCTATATAAATTTACTCTGAACGGAATGGCTGAGCTTGAACGCTTGCTCGAAGACGCTCTTGAGAAAGTTCTAAACAGTGCGGGAGAAAATATTCTTGAGGGCTTAAAAGAAGATCCCACCAGCTTACCTAGTGATCCCGATGATCAATGGGAAATTGTTCAATCTCTTATCAACAAAGGCGATTTTGATACCTTTGCTGCGATCCTACCGTTTCTCAAGAATGTCAAATTAAAAACTATCAACAAATTTATTGAGATGGGCGACATTCCACACGCTACCGAGGTCACACATACACTAGAAGCCTCTAATAGCTTCAAATCCGTAGGAAAAGCCTTATATGATGCTGGGTATACAGACATTCCTTTAATGCGAGAAACGATAGACAAAACACTGAATCATAGCGAAAAACGCGCTCTAGGCCGGCACATTTTAAAGAACAAGGGTGAAAACAGTGAGGTTTTTCGATATTTGATCCGTAGCTTTTCTAATGCAAGAGAACTCGGAAACCTTGCTCTTTATTTCCTTGAATTTGATCGTGCAAATTCTCCCGTTCTTGACGAGATAATCGAGCTTCTAAATACTAGCGAAAGAAAGGCAGCGGTATTAGTCGATCTTGGAATGGAGTTTATCAAACGTGATATGATCACCGAATCGCAATTTAAGCATATTTTGATGGCCCTAGAGGAGTATCAATCTCATATAGAAGAATTTCTGAGAGCCTGGGTAAAGAACTATCGGCAGTCTGCTATAGATGCCTTGAACAAGGGCATAATATCTACTCCATCATCGATCAAGTATGTTAAAAATCTTCTTATCTAATAAGTTCATGAAGTAAAAAACTTATCTCTTAGTAGGCCCAAACGCTTTAGCCACCCCACCAGAGAGTTTCTGTTAAAGTTCAAGTAAGTTATGGCATAAAAACGTCTCATTCTCACCTTCGCTCCGAGATGATCTGCGCGTAGAGCGCCTCGTACTGCTCCGCGATGCGCCGCCACGTGAACCGCTGCTCGATCAGCGCACGCCCGTTGGCCGCGATCTGGCGGCGCAGCGCCGACGCCTGGATCAGTTCGATCGTCGCGTTCGCCAGATCGTCATCGCTGAGGCCGAGCATCACGTGACGCCGCTGCACGACCGGGATGCCGTCGCAGCTCAGCGGCGTCGCCACGACCGGCTTGCCCATCGCCATCGCTTCGAGCACCTTGTTTTTGATGCCCGCGCCCATCCGCAGCGGACTGACGAAGATCAGCGAGAACTCGAAATAGGGGCGCATATCGGGCACGCGCCCGGTGATCTCGACGTCCTCGGACGCGTACGCTTGCAGCACGGGCGGCGGGTTGCCTCCCACGATGTACACCCGCGCGCGCGGCACGGTCCGCTTGACGCGCGGGAAGATATCGCGCACCAGCCGCAGGGCCGCGTCCACGTTCGGCGCGTAGTCGTAATTGCCGGTGAACAGCAGCGCGGGATCCTTCGGCTCGTAGCCGGTGGGCGAAAAGTAGTCGAGATCGACGCCGTTGGGGATCACGGCGGTCGGCGTTTGCGGGTTGAGCGACTTCAACGCCTGGGCGTCGTCGTCGGTCAGCACCACCACGCGGTCGTATCCGTTAAACATCCAGCTTTCGAAGCGCCGCGCCATAATCCGGCGCATGTTCAGCACCATGCGCGGAATCAGCCGCCGTTCCTGCCGGATCGCGCGGTCGAGCCACAGGCTGTACGACTCGTACGGCACGATCACGTTGGGCAGTTGGCGCGCCAGCTCGCGGTATTCGTACACGTGAACCCCGCCAAACAGGTGCACCATGTCGTACGGATGCGTGCGCAGTGCCTGCCGGATCGCGTTCCACATCTCCGGCGACCAGCTTTGTTCGGCCCGGCGCGGAAAGCGCGCTTTCGGATCGCTGCGGCGCTGGTAGGACAGCAGCGAGCGGTGCGGCTCGCGCAGGAGCGTCACGGAGTTGAACAGGTGGCGGTAGCGCGGCACGTCGGCCAGATCCTCCGGCTCCTGGTAAAACGCCAGCAGATCGATCCGGTGATGCCGCGCCGACAGCTCGCGCGCGATGTGGTAGGGAATGAGCCGGTCGCCCAGGTGCAGGGGAAACGGCGGGCAGCGCGAGATCAGCAAAACGTCCATCGAAGTGCCTCCGCACGAGCGCGGTGGAGCGGGTAAAAAGAAACCTTATCCCCCGGCCCGCCTCCGGCAAAATTCAAGAGGAGAGAAAGGGGGAAGGGATAGCGAACGGGATCTCGTAGGGGCAATTCACGAATTGCCCCTACGGTATATGGATGAATCCGAAAAGCGCGCATCAGCGCAGCCTGCCTCGCTCGAACGCTGCATCGAGCAGATCGGACATGCGCGCGGCGTAACGTTCCGCGCTGAACTGCGCCAGCACGCGCGCCCGCCCCGCCTCGCCCATACGCGCACGCTGGGCCGGGTCGCGCAGCAGGTCGATCACGTGCGAGGCCAGCGCGGCGGGATCTTCCGGCGGCACGAGGCACCCGGTTTCGCCGTCCGCGATCGTTTCCGCCGGGCCGCCGCGATTCATACTGACGACGGGGCGCGCCATCGCCATCGTCTCGATCAGCGCCATGCCCATCGACTCGAAGCGCGACGGGCACACCACCACGTCCGCCGCCGCGATCACCGGGCGCGGATCGTCCACGTGGCCCAGATACGTCAGCCGCTCGTGCAGCACGGGGTCGGTGCGCCAGCGTTCCATGATCGACTGCTTGTACTGCTCGTCCTTGCCCACGGCAAAAACGTTATCGCCCGCCACGGCGAACCGCGCCTCGGGAATCTGCTCCACGACCAGCCGCGCCATGTCCTGAAAAATGTCGTGGCCCTTCACGCGCTGGAAGCGCGCCAGCAGCGCCACGAGCGGCACGTCCGGGCCGATGCCGAGCTGTTCGCGGATCGGGGTCCCGTCCACGCCGGGGTGAAAATAGGTCGTATCGATGCCGGGGATCACCACCGGGATGCGGTCGGCGGGCAGTCCCGCCCGCGCGCGCCACCGGTCCCGCACCACCTGCGACACGGCGACGATGTGCGACACGTCGCGGCGAAAAAACCGCCGCTGCCACGGGAACACCGGGAACCACCAGCCTTGCAGCAGCCACGTCACCGGGATGCCCACTTTGCGCCCGGCGGCGAGGGCATACGGCAGCGCGTGGTAGTCGCTGACCACCGCATCCAGCCGGGCGTCGCGCAGCAGCGCCGCCAGCCGGTTCACCACCGGGAAACGCCCCCACAGCCCTGGCACAAACGGCGTCATCGCGGCGCGGAAAGGCAGCAGGTGCACCGCGATCCCGGCCTCGCGTGCGGCGCGGGCGAACTGGCCCTCGTGCGGCACGGCGAGATGCGGCACGTACCGCGCCGGATCGAGCGCGCGCATCAATTCCAACTGGATGCGCTCCCCGCCGCCAAAGCCGGTATACGCCGTGATGAACAACACGCGGCGCGGCTCGTTCATACCCGCCGCTCCTTGATCCGCATGACCAGCCGCGTGGGGACCAGCAGGATCGCCAGCAGCCCCGCCGCCAGCGCCCCGTGATACTTGCGCGAATAGGCCAGCAGATCCTCGAAATAGACCCGGCGCGTCAGGCGCGGGACCTGCTCCAAGCTGGCGTGCTCGTCGTGCAAAATCGTCACGTCCGCGACGTAATGGATCGCCGCGCCGGTCGCCAGCAGCTTGCGGCACAGATCGTCGTCGGTGAAAAACAGCTTCAGCCGCTCGTCGAAATAGTCGATCCGGTCCAGCAGCGCGCGCCGCGCCAGGATGAACGAGCCGGGCGCGACCTCCACCGGCTGCGTGCTGCCGCGATCCCACCCGGCGTACCACATCTGCGCGCGGCGGCGATCGCGCCAACGCGGGAGCAGCGCGCCCAGAAACGTATAGCTCAGCAGGAAGTCGGTGTAATCCGCCAGCCGCGATCCGTTCATCTGCACGCGACCGTCCGCGAAAACCATGCGGCACGTCACCGCGCCCACCTGCGGATGAGTGTCCAGGTACGCCAGCAGGGTTTGCAGCGCGTCGGGCGGGATAACGGTATCGGGATTCAGAATCAGCGCGAAGTCGCCGCGCGCCGCGCGCAAGCCGAGGTTGTTGCCGCCGCTGAACCAGCGGTTTTCAGGCGAGGCGATCAGCGTCACGGACGGGAAGCGCTCGCGGACCATCGCCGCGCTGTCGTCCGGCGAGGCGTTATCCACGACGATGATCTCGTGCTCCAGGTCGCCGGGGATCGCCAGCAGCGAGTCGAGCAGCCGGGCGAGCTTGTCGCGCGTGTTGTAGTTGCAAATGACGGTTGAAAGCTGCATGAGCGGTTCGTTACCGGGTGAAAAACCTGTGCGACACAGTCCGCTTACCGAGGTTGCGCACAGTATAGCGCAAATCGAGGCGGCGCGAAGCAGTACGGCAGGGGGATGCAGGGGAACCGGCGGGTTGCGGGGGTTAGGGAATGGGGATCAGGGCAAAGCTAGAATGCCTCGCCCTAACCAGGATCCGTAGGGGCGGGGCTTGCTCCGCCCGGCTTTGGCTTTTGCCTTAACTAACAACCAATAACTAACGACTAAAAACTGCTTTTTCGCGCCGCGACCCACCCCGCCGCCGCCACCAACCCGATCGCCAAAAACGGCGTGAGCATGGTGCGCATGCGCGTATCCATGCCGGACGTCTGCACGAACAGCGTGCCCGCCGTGAAATACAGCACGGGCAGCGCCACGCCGATCGCCAGCAGCCATGCGCGGCGGCGCACGGCAACGAGCACGCCCGCCAGCGCGCCCAGCATCAGGACGAGATTCCACGGCACTTCGAGCACCCGCGTCCAACGCGGCAGGGTCGTCGTGAAGCCGTACATGCGCGCCACCCCGATCGGGATCGTGGCGACATAGGCGGCGGGATACTGCCGGAACGTCTCGAAGGCGGTGGCGGTCATGGCGTCCGTCAGCGCGCGAGGCCCCGTATACTGCGAATGGCGCGTCATGCTGCTGACCCCGGACGTATCGTGCCCGAGCCGCTGTTCGACGCGGCGCGCGAGATCGGCGTACACGGTGTCCATGTCGTGATCCGTGCCCCAGTGCTCGACCGACGCGGCGCGGTAGTAGAGCAGGTTGTATGCGCTGATGCTCGACACGGTGGGGTTGTTGAAGACGCGCGCGTTGTGCCCGATCCACGCGCCGATCCCGATCACGCCGACCAACACATACACGGCGACCGTGCGCCACTGTGCGCGGTAAAAGAGCGCCAGCCAGATCGCCACCGGAATCCAGATGAGGTACGGCGCGGGACGGGTCAGCGTGGAGAGGACCAGCAGTAGCCCGGCAGCGCCGCCCCACAGCAGCGCCCGCCTGCCCCGGCAGGTCAGGACGGCGTGCAGCAGCGCGACCGTCATGCCCAAAAACGTCAGGTTCGCCAGCGACTCCGGCCCCAGGAACGCGGAATACACGACGCTGGCCGGATCGAGCGCGGCAATCAGCCCGACCGCCAGCGCCGCGCGCGGGCCGAGCGCCAGTTGGCGCGCCAGGATCGCGCTGAGCGGCGCGAGCAGCGCGCCCAACACGGCATTGCACAGCAGCACCGCGAGATTATCCAGATCGAGCGCGGCGATCAGCGCGGGGAACAGCGGCGGACGCGCCAGGAACAGGCTGTTGCTGAGATCGCCCTCGGACAGCATGTGATCCGCGCCGATCCAGTACAGCGTATAGTCGCCGGTCTGGAAGGCGCTGAGATCGTCCGTATAGCGCGCGCCGATGTAAGCCAGGCGCACGGCCAGAGCGGCGAGAAAGATCAAGAACAGCGCGCGGGCGGTACGTGTCTCCATAGTTTGGGCATCAGTGTCCGGCGTGGCGCACCTTGCGCGCGATGAGCATCGTCGTGAAGTTGAACGGCCACGGCGCGACCACGCGCAGCACCGCGCCGAGACGGTCGGCCAACCACGTCGTGCGGTAGTAGCCTTTCGCCTTGAACGGCCAGCCCAGGCCGCGCAGGGTGTAGCTGTGACTCGTCGGGCGGACCAGCGCGATCTCGAAACCCGCCTCTTGCAGCGCCGCAACGAGCTGGTGCTGGGTATAGGTGCTCTCGAAAAATTCCTCGTCGGTGAGCGCGCCGCGCTTCAACAGCCGCCGCTTGAGCTGGACCAGCTTATACACCACGTTGGGATAGGGGATGGTCAGCACCAGCGTGCCGCCGGGAGCCAGCACGCGGTTGGCTTCTAGCAGCGCGGGCAGCACGCCCTGCTGGAAATGTTCCAGCACGCCGAACGACAGGTAGCCGTGCAGCGAGTTGTCGCGGTAGGGCAGCGCGTGCACGTCCCCGACCTGCATGCGCATGGTCGGATCGTAGTCGTGCACGGTATGCAGCGCATTTTCGGCATAGTCCAGCCCGATCACGTTAAAGCCCAGCGCGCGCAGCTTGAACAGCACCGCACCCAGGCCGCTGCCCGCCTCCAGAATGATGCCTTCCTTGTCAAGATAGCCGGTGTACACGCCGAGCGTTTCATAGGCGCGCGGCTGCTCGATGGCTTGCAGCTCGAACTCGACGCTGGCATCCTGCCAGATATCTTCCCACGACTCGCGGGTGCTGTCGTATAGATCGCTCATGGATACCCTACCGTTTGCTGCCTGATGCTCGAATCTCGTTGATCAGCTCGACCAGCCGCGTCATGCGCTGGTCGTACGTGTGCTGCTCGCGGACGTGCCGCCGTCCCGCCGCCGCGATCTGCGCGCGCTCGCTTTCGTGGTCCAGGTAATACGCGACCAGCTTGCGCAGGTGCGCCGGATCGCGGTACGTAACGAGGTGCTCGTCCACGCGGAACCACTCGTGCACGCCGGGGCGGTCGTCCACGATCTGGAACGCCCCCACGCCACACGCCTCGAACAGACGCATGTTGCCGCCGTAGCGCATGAAGTCGCCGTGTGGATTGAGCGCGATTTTACCGCCGCACGTCACGCGCAGCATTTGCTCGCCCAGCGCCGGGCCGCGATAGAAGCGCTTCAGCGAGGAGGGAACCTCGTGCACGCTCCAGATGCCCAGGTTGAAGTCGGCCAGCGCTTCGAGCGCGGCGATCCGCTCGCCGTAAAGGTTGTCCGGCACGAGCGTGCCCACGAAGCTCACGTCGCAGCCGTACTCGGCCTGCTCCTGGTCGGTCAGCTCGTAGGGATGGTGAAACGCCGGGTCGATGGCCGACATCGGCAGCGCGACGACCCGCTTCGCCCCCAGCTCGCGCCACTGGATTGCGTGGTAGTAGTCGTTGGCGATCACGAGGTCGATCAGCGGGGCGGCGGCGCGCTCCACGGGGCGCGAAAACACGATGGGCGACGTGCCGCAGCCGTAAACCAGCGTCGCGTTATGCTGCCGTTTCAGTTCGGCCAGCGTGTCGGGCAGGATCACGGAGTTGTCGCCGGGCAGCACGATCACGTCCGGCTGAAAGGCGGCGGCCTCGTCCAGCAAATGCCGGTTGCGCAGGCGGTAGTCGGGGTTGAGCGTCGGCACGCGCGCCATCACCGCGCTGACCGCCCGCCCCGGCGTGAGGCGCTGCGTCATGTGAAGCTGGCGCTGTTTGGCCCACGGCATCGCGCTCTCGGATCGCCAGAAGACGCCGCACGTATGGCCGAGCTTGCGCAGGGCCTTCACCCAAAAATACTGCCCCTGCGACGGCGGAAAGATCGGATCTTCGCCGGGCGGGGCGTTGCGCTTGGCCTCTTCGAGCACGTCGGGATGGTGCAGCGAGGCGACAAACAAAATTCTCATAGCGGCTCCACAATGCGAACGGCCTCGCTCGACGGCTCCGGGATGTGCGGCGGCGCATCGAGCGTGGCCCTCTGCCACAGTTCCAGCAGCAGCAGCCGGAACACCACCTCGACCTGCTCGGTCTGCCCGCCGAAATGCTGCCGCAGCAGGCGCTCCAACGCGCCCTGCTCGAACAACCCGCGGCTCAAACTGTGCTCGTCCAGCAGCACGGACTGGATCCGTTCGCTCAGGTCGGTATCGAACCAGCGCAGGATCGGCGTGCCAAACGGCTGTTTGGGCCGCTGCCGCGCGAAGTCCGGCAGGTCATCGCGCATCGCTTCGCGCAGCACGTACTTGTTGCTCCGCAGCCGGATCGCGGACGGCACGCGCATGGCGAAGTCCATCAACTGCGGGTCGAAGAACGGCACGCGCGCTTCGAGCGAATGGGCCATCGTCACCTTGTCCACCGCCAGCAGGCCGTTGCCCGGCAGCCACGTATGCAGCGCCAGCGCTTGAGCCGTGTCGCCGGGGTCGTCCGCCCAGGCGCGCGCCAGGATGTCGGCATACGTGCGCTCTTTGTGCTGTGCCGCCGCCCACGCCGCGCGCAAATCGGGGCCATACAACCGCTGGCGCATCGGCTCCGAAAACACCAGCCCTTCGAACGACGCCAGCCGCCGCAAACCGTCACTCAACGGCAAAAACAGCGCGTGCCACGTGGGCAGGTAAGCGGGCAGCGCGCCGATGATCCGCACCCGGCGCAGCGTGGGATACAGCGCCTCCAGCGAGCGCCACGGCGCGCCGATCAGCCGGGTGCGCAGACCGTTGGGCACGACCCGGTCCAGGCGCGCGGAATTGCGGATCACCCACGGAAAACGGCGGTGGGAGGGGTAGCCGCAGAATAACTCGTCGCCGCCGGTGCCGTTGAGCACAACTTTGACGTGCTGCGCGGTGACTTCGGCCAGCGCTTGCAGCGACACGATCGACGGGTTGGCGTTCGGCTCGTCGTGGTAATACGCATACGCCAGCAGGAAGCGCCACCAGTCGTCGGCGGTAATGATGCGCTCGTGGTGATCCGTGCCGAAGTGCGCCGCGATGCGCCGCGCGTGCAGCGTTTCGTCGTCAGGATTGGCGGCGCCGCGCCCCACGTCGTAGCCCACCGAAAACGTCTTGATGCGCCCCGGTTCCATCTGCGCCATGAGCGCCAGCAGGGCCGCGGAGTCGATGCCGCCGCTCAAAAACAGGCCCAGCGGCACGTCGCTGCGCAGATGCAGCCGGACCGACTCGGCCAGACGCGTGCGCGCCTCCTCGATGATAGCCGCCTCGTCGGTGGGGCGCTCGTCCTCCGGCGGGTAGTCCGTCGTCCAGTGCCGGATCAAACGCGTCGCGCCGTGTTCCGCGATTAGCGCGTGGCCCGGCGGCAGCCGCCGTATGCCCGCGTACATCGTCTCCGCGCCGATCATGTAGCCGAACGTCAGGTAGGTATCCAACACGTCCAGGTTGAGGCGGCGCGGCAGGCTCGGATCGGCGAACAGGGCCTTGACTTCCGACGCGAACAGCAGCCGCCCGTCGCGCTCGGCCAGATACAGCGGCTTGATCCCGATGTGATCGACGGCCAGCACCAGCCGCTCGGCGTCCCGGTCCCACAGCGCGAAGCCGTACATGCCGCGCAGGTGGCCGAACAAGTCCAGGCCGTGCTCTTCATACAGGTGCACGATCGTCTCGGTGTCGGTCTGGGTGCGGAAGACGTGGCCGCGCGCTTCGAGGTCGGCGCGCAGCTCAAGGTAGTTGTAAATCTCGCCGTTGAACACGATCGCAATCGAGCCGTCTTCGTTGAAAATCGGCTGGTCGCCGGTATCCAGGTCGATGATGCTCAGGCGGCGCATCCCCAGCGCGACGGTCGGATCGGACTCCGGCCAGTGGAAGAAGCCGTCGCCGTCCGGCCCGCGATGCACGATGGTCTGCGTCATGGCGCGCACCAGCGCGGGATCCGCGCGGCCCGTTCGGGTTTGATCGAGAATGCCCACAATGCCGCACATAGCTTAGCCCAACTCCCGTTTCCAGTACCGCGCAATGAGGTGACCGCCGGGCATCGCGATCGCCATGCGGTAGATCAGATCCCAGTCGTCGCGGGCGACTGCGCCGCTCACCAGCGCCAGCGCCGCATACGTGGGCAGCCCGATGATCCCGGCCAGCAGCGGATGCACCCGCCGCAGCAGCAGCACGATGATCATCAGGCCCGCCGCCGCGAGGCCGAGCCGCCACAGATGGCTGCGCGCCCGCCCCCACCAGTCGGCGGGGAAATCGAACGACGTGAGGATGCCGGTCAGAATGGTCGTTTCCGCGATCAACGTGGCGATGGCCGCACCCTGCACGCCCACCCGTGGCAGCAGCACCGCCAGCAGCGCGATGTTCAATGCCAACCCCGACGCGCGGATCACGAGCAGGCGGCGCTGGCGGTTCTGGGTCAGCAGCGCCTGGGCGAACACGTTGCCGACCATGTTCACGACGGTGTACCAGATCAAAATCTTCAGCACGTCCGCCGTGCGCGTGAACTCCGGGCCGAACAGCCAGCCCGACAGCGGCACGGCCAGCAGCGACGTGTAAATCGCCAGCGGCAGGCTCAGCGTCAGGTTGAAAAACGCCAGCTTTTCGAGCATGAACTCGAACATGGCGCGCTGGCCGCTGCTGTACGTGCGCGACATCAACGGGAACACGGCGACCAGCACCGTCGTGCTGAGGATCTCGACCACCCCGAACACGATCACGAACCCGGCGGTGAGCTGGCCGGTGCCTTCCGCGCCGAGCACTGCCGTCGTGATCAGCTTGTCGGCGTGGTTATATGCCTGCGCAAGAAACGCGGCCATCGCCAGCGGCGCGCCGTTGATCAGCATGCTGCGCGCGACGCCCCGATCCAGCGGGAAATGGGGCCGCGTGCCGACGCGCGTCAGGGCGATCCAGTAGGCGCTCGTACGCGCCACCCCGGCGGTGATGGTGGCGACATACAGCCCCCACAGCCCACCCCCAAGGCTGAGCGCAATCGCGGCCAGCGCCACCAGAATGCCCACGTGCGCCGTCGAGATGACCGCCGGGATGACCATACGCTCCGCGGCGAGCAGTTGGTTGTGGCAGATGTTGCCCAGCGTATCGACCAGCAGGCTGACCCCGGCCAGGGCCAGCAGCGCGCGCAGTTCTGAATCGTAGCCGAAAAGGATCGCCGCGATCATCAGCACGCCGTAGCCGACCACCGCCAGCACCGGCTGCATGGTCAGCGACGCGCTCAGGTAGCGGCTGGCGTCTTTGGGATGGTTCGCCACGTCGCGCACGACGATCATGCCCATGCCGAAGTCCGGCAAAACCGCGCCTACGGCCAGCAGCGCGCCGATGGTGCCGTACACGCCGTAGCCCTCGTCCCCCAGCCAGCGCGCCAGCATAAGCTGCCAGATGAACAGCAGTCCCTTGGCGGAAATTTGCGAGAGGGCCATCGCGGTCGCGTTGCGCGCGGCGCGGCGCGTGGTGCTTTCCGTGGCGGCCTCGGCAGTCGGCACAGACAGGTCGCCGGGGGATTCAAGAGCGGTCTCAGCGTCCATTGAAAAAGTGGTCAGCCATCAGCATTCAGGTCTCAGCACACGCAAACCCACAGCCTCGCCCCTTCTCCGATCGAGTTAAGGAGGGGAGACGGGCAAAATCTCGCGCGATCGGGTAAGGGCAATTCATGAATTGCCCCTACGTACCTCATTCTCGCGTATCATCCGCGAACGGTATTGTAGGGGCGGGGCTTGCTCCGCCCGTCTTTTCTCCCGGGTCCCCGCGCAACAGGGTTGCGTGGGGTGGCTTCCCCTTCCCCTCGCCTGCGTGGGGGAAGGAACCGGGGGTGAGGTCCATCGCTTACCGTTTCCGCGCGGCGACCCGGCGATACACCGCGTCCATCTGCGCGGCGACCTGCGCCCACGTATAGCGCTCGCGGATCAGCGCCTGCGCGCAGCGACCCATACTAGCGCGCTGATCGGAGTCGGTCAAAAGCGTGGTCAGCGCGTCCGCCAGCGCCGGAACCTCGCGCGGGGCGACGATCCCCGCCCCTTCCGCCGCCGCTTCGGGGAAGTTGCAGCCGGGGGTAAGCAGCGCGGGCAGCCCGCACGCCATCGCTTCGAGCACCGCCATCGAAAACCCCTCGCCCACGGCGGGCATGGCGAAGACGTCCGCCGCCGCCAGCGCCGCCAGCCGGTCCTGCCCGGTCAGCAGGCCGGTGAACACCACGCGATCGCCCAATCCATATTCTTCGACCTGCGCCTGCGCGGTGGCGAGCATGCCCTCGTCCGGCCCGACGATCAGCAGTTTGGCGTCCGGCGCGGTCTCGACGGCCTGCGCGAAGGCGGGGATCAGAAACTGCACGCCCTTGCGCTCTTGCAGCCGCCCCAGGAACAGCACCACCGGCCCCTCGCCCAGACCCCACTGCGCGCGGAACGGGTCCGCAGGCGGCAGCGCGGCGAAGTCGTCCAGGTGGATGCCGTTGGGCACGATGCTGATCCGCTCGTCGGGCAGAGGCACGCCGCACGCCGACCACACCGCGCGCGCTTCGTCCGCTTCCGCCCCGGTCAGCGCGATCACCTGCGCAAAGTGCGGCAGCAGCCGCGTCCCGAAGGCCCGATCCCACAACTGTTTGACCGTCTGCCGCCCGGTTTCGTACGGCAGTGTGCCGTGCGGCGACAGCACCAGCGGCACGCCCAGTTCTTTCGTCAGCGCGGCCAGACGTAAATTTTCCGTAGTGCGCATCTCGTGGGAATGCACCACCTCGATCTGGTGCTCGGCCATCAGGTCGCGGATGGTGGCGGTGAACATGCGCGGCGAGGACAGGTTCAGCTTGCCGCGCAGCAGGTTGCTCCAGTTGCGCAGGCGGACCACGCGCACGCCGTCGATGATCTCTTCCTCGGTGTCGATGCGCTCGGAGGGACTGAGCGTGTCGGTGGTGACCACCACCACGCGGTGTCCGGCGTCCGTCAGGGCGCGGGTCAGTTCGGTCGTGGCGCGCACGACGCCACCGTAGGCCCAGGCAGGTGCGAAGTAGGGTATAACGTGCAGCAGGTTCATCGGTGGTGTCGTCAGCTCACTGGGTTCACGCGGATCGTCGTACATCAGTATTACGCAGGATCGCGGGCTTCGCTATCCCCGTATTATAAGCGGAGGAATGCGGCTCGATTTCGGAGGATATCCGGCGCTTTCATCCGGCGGCGCACTTCTTTATAATGGAGGCGGAAACGAGACCAGCTTAAAAACAGTTTTTGAGTAGGGGTTGGAGGTAGGGTGAGCGATCAGGCAGTGCTAAATTATCCAGATCTGCTCGGCGCGATCACCGGCGGGCCGCGTCTGAACGTGGACGTGGTGCAGTGTGCGCTGGCCGCGCGTCCTGCGGCGGTGGCAGCGGGCAGTTTTTTTGAGATCGTCTTTCTGGTTCAGAACGCCTCCGACGTGGACGTAGACGTGGTGATCGAGCCGGTCTTGCCCGATCGAGACGCCTCCAACCAGCGCCGCAGCTTTTTGACCAAGAGCGAGCGCGTGCGCATCGGCCTGCGTCCGGCGGAAGTCGGCTACATGACCCTGCCCGTTTCGACCTCGGCCAAGACCGCCCCGGCCTCCGGGTACGACGTCGGGCTGAAGCTGACCGCCAAGCGTATGGGCAAAGCGCAGCGCGTGCGCGCGCCGCTGGGCGGCGGCAGATTCGACGTGCGCGAACTGTCGCCCGCCGTGCAGCAGCAGATGGAGCACATGCGCGCGCTGGCGTTTTCCGCCGAGACATGCGGCAAAAAGAACTATATCGAAACCAACGTCGAGATCGTGCCGCCGACCGTCAGCACCCTGCACGAGCTGAAGCCGGGCTGGGTCAGCCTGTGGACCATGCAGGACTATCTGGACGACGCGACGATCGCCGCGCGGGTCGGGCGCGAGGTCGAGCAGGTGACGCCGTGGCTCACGCGCGAAAAACTGTTCATGCCGCTGTTCAAGGCCACGCAAACCCGGTTCCAGGCGGGCGGCTGCCCACTACACCCGCCGGAAGCGATCTTCATCGCCAAGATCCTCACGCTGATCCTGGAGCTTGGCCCCTCCGCCACCATCCCCGGCGAAACGCAAAGCGGGATGCCGCGCTGGTACAGCCGCATGTGTCACCTGCTGCTGCAAGAGCCGGATCTGGCCTCGAAGCCGGAAGGGCTGATCACGCAGTTGGTGTATCCCGATCTGGCCCACGACGCCGCGCGCCACGCCTTCGCCATGGTCAAGACCGTCACGGGCGAGACGTTCGGCACTCCGGCGGAGATGGAAACGTACACGGAAAATTTGTCCCAGGCGCTCGTGGACGGCGAGCCGCTGGATCTGGCGCGCGCCTATCTGCCGCTGATCCTGGGCGGGCTGATCGCCAACGCGCGGGTCACCCTGCCGAACGAACAAATCCGCGAGACGGTCAATTTGCTGGCGCGCGCGCTGGAACGGCGGCGGCAGGAGCAAACCGAAGACAATGCGTTCGTTCTGGATCTGGCCGACCGGCTGATCGAACGCGCGCTCGAAACGGCATAAATCAGATCACCAACCGTAAGGGAGCCACCTCCGCATGAACGCTCCGGCTTTGCCCGACATCTTTGCCGCGCTGACCGACGAGCGCGCGACTGTGGCCGGGATCGTACAGGCCGCGCTGGGCGTCTTCCCCGCCGTGACGACGCTGGGCCGCCCGGTCGAAGGGCTGCTGCTGCTGCAAAACCTGATCGACCAGCCGCTGACCGTGCACATCGCCGTGCACCTGCCAGAGCAGGACATCTACGGGGCGCATCTCAGCCTGACGACGCCCCGCCCCCGGCTGACGGTGCTGCTGCCGCCCGCCGAAGTGGGCCTGCTGCACCTGCCGGTCACGCCCCAGCCGCCCAGCGACGCCAGCGACGGCTATCACATCGGCATCGGCATCGACGTGATCCCGCCCGAGCACTACCAACCGCTGCGCCCGCTCTACGGCGGCGAAAAACCCAGCCTGCTGGCGATCTCCCCCTTCCGCGCGGAAGTACTGCGCGAGGTGGGCTTCAGCGCACGCACCGACGCGCGGGGACATCTGGCCGTGCCGTTCGGCGTGCTGCCGGCAGTCGTCAGCGCCTACGAGCAGGACCCGGAGCCGCGTTACGAGCCGCTGTGGACCGTGCGCGATCTCAAGCAGGAGCTGGCGCGCACCAAGGAGATCGCGGGCGAGGCGCTGACCTATGCGCGCGGGCTGACCGCCGCGCAGTTGTTCCCGATCCTGCTCAGCCACACGCGGCAGGCCTACAGCACGGCGGGCATACCACTGCACATCGGTGAAGCGATGGCGATCGCGCGGGCGCTGACCTACACCATGATCGGCTACACCAGCGAGCCGAACCCCACGCTGGCGCGCATGCGGTGGTTCCAACGCCTGTGCTGGCTGCTGGTGCACACGCCCGACGCCACCCGCACCCCCGACCAACTCGTGCAGGGACTGTACCCCAACATCGTGCACGACGCAGTGTTGATCGGCTTCCGGCTGGTGGCGGAACGTATCCGGGTCAACTTCGGCAATCCGGCGGAACAAAGCGACTACGTGGAGAAGCTGATCGCGGGGCTGGCCGGGCATCTGCCGCTGGGCCTGGAACACATCTACGTGCCGCTGGTGCTGCTGGGGACCGCGCTGGCGGCGGAGGTCCGTGCGCCGCAGGAAAATCCCTGGAACAGCCTGGAACTGCTCGAAGAAGCGCGCGACGGGCGTATCCGGCTGGCGGATGCCGGATTCAGCGAGGTGTTCGACCTGCTCAACCAGCTCATCCGGCAGGCGGAACAGGCGCTCTACCAGCAGCGGCTTCCCCCGGCCTGAGCATTCCGGCTCCGGCACGTGGCATTACAGCGGTTCTTAACCAATTCTCATCTATGCCTGCGAACTTCCAATAGAAATCTGATAGCCCGGCAGTTGGTTTCGGTGTAAACTTCACGCTGTAGCAGGTTAGAAGGTTGAAACCATTGGTAGGGTGACGGATACCCTGCCGCACCTTTCCGATCAGATCCGATCAAACGTCAAACGACTGTAACAGGGGCCGGCGAACCGGCCTTTGTTCCCCGAACAACCGTGTATTGGTAGTATAAGGACAAAACCCCATGATGCGTTTTGACCGTTTCACTGAACGGGCGCAAGATGCCGCCGTACGAGCGTACGAAATCTTGCAGCGCTACGGGCACAATCAGGTCGATACGGAGCATATGCTCCTCGCGCTGCTGGAACAACCCGGCGGCGTCATCCCCCAGTTGCTCGAAAAAATGGCGGTGGACCAGGACGCCATGCGCGAGCAGCTTGACAACGTGCTGAAGGCCAGCCCCAAGGCCGCCATCTACGGCGGCGGCGCGGGTCAGGTGTTCATCACGCCGCGCGTGAAGCGCGTGGTCGATATCGCCAACGAAGAGGCGAACCGGCTGAAGGACGAATATATCAGCACGGAGCATCTGTTCCTGGCGATCCTCAGCGAGCGCCGGACCGCCGTCGCGCGGATTCTGGCCGAGGCGGGCATCAGCAAAGAGCGCGTGCTGGAAGTGATCAAGGAAATACGCGGCGGGCAGCGCGTCACCGACCCGCAGGCCGAAACGCGCTATCGCACGCTCGAAAAGTACAGCCGCGACCTGACCCAGATGGCGCTGGAAGGCAAGCTCGATCCCGTGATCGGGCGAGATGACGAAATCCTGCGCGTGATCCAGATCCTCAGCCGCCGCACCAAGAACAACCCGGTGCTGATCGGTGAGGCGGGCGTGGGTAAAACCGCCATCGTCGAAGGGCTGGCGCAGAAGATCGCCACCGACGACGTGCCCGAAATTCTGGCGAACAGGCGCGTGGTCAGCCTGGACCTCGGCGGCATGATCGCCGGGAGCCGCTTCCGTGGCGAGTTTGAGGAGCGCCTCAAGGCCGCGATCGAAGAGATCCAGCGGTCCGAAGGCGAGATCATCCTGTTTATCGACGAGCTGCATCAGGTCGTCGGCGCGGGCGCGGCCTCGGGCGCGCTGGACGCCAGCAACATGATGAAGCCCGCCCTCGCGCGCGGTGAGCTGAACTGTATCGGCGCGACCACGCTGGACGAATATCGCCAGTACATCGAAAAAGACTCCGCGCTGGACCGCCGTTTCGCGCCGGTCTTCGTCGAGGAGCCGTCGATCGATGAGACGATCGAGATGCTGCGCGGCCTGCGCGAGCGCTACGAGGCGCACCACAAGATCACCTACACCGACGCGGCCCTGGTCGCGGCGGCGAAGCTCAGCCAGCGCTACGTGACCGACCGCAAGCTGCCCGACAAGGCCATCGACCTGATGGACGAGGCCGCGTCGAAGCTGCGCGTCGCGCTCTACTCCATGCCCGACGATCTGAAGGAAATGAAGCGCGCGCTGGACCAGTTGGAAGCCGCCGAAGAAGAGGCGAGCCTCAATCGTGATTACGAGCAGGCCGCCATCGTCAAGTCCGAGCGGCTGAAGCTGGAAGAAGACTACGAGACCGCTCGCCGCGAGTGGCAGCAGGAAAACACGCTCGACGAGATCGTGGACGAGCACGACATCGCGGAAGTCATCGCGCAGTGGACCGGCATCCCGGTCAGCCAGATGATGGAGACCGAAGCCGAAAAGCTGCTGCGCATGGAAGACGTGCTGCACCGGAGCATCATCGGCCAGCACGAGGCGGTCGTCGCCATTTCCGACGCGATCCGCCGCGCCCGCAGCGGCCTGAAAGACCCGCGCCGCCCGATCGGATCGTTCATCTTCCTGGGCAGCAGCGGCGTCGGTAAGACCGAGCTGGCGAAGGCCCTGGCCGAGTTCATGTTCGACGACGAAGACGCGCTGCTGCGCATCGACATGAGCGAATATCGCGAGCAGCACACCGTCAGCCGCCTGTTCGGCGCACCGCCCGGTTACGTGGGCTACGAAGAAGGCGGGCAACTGACCGAAGCGGTCCGCCGCCGCCCGTACCGCGTGATCCTGTTCGACGAGATCGAAAAGGCGCACCCCGAAGTGTGGAACGCGCTGCTGCAGATCCTCGAAGACGGGCGCATGACCGACGGGCAGGGCCGCACGGTGGACTTCCGCAACGCGGTTATCATCATGACGAGCAACCTGGGCACCGAGTTCGCCAACAAGGGCGGCGCGCTGGGCTTCTTCACCGACAACGACCCGCAGCTCATCGCGGACCACAAGGCGATCGAAGAGGCGCTGCGCCGGAACTTCCGGCCCGAGTTCCTCAACCGCATCGACGAAATCATCATCTTCGAGCCGCTCACGCTCGCACAGGTGGAGCAGATCGTGGACCTGCAAATGCAGGACATCGCCAACCGCATGGCCGAACAGGGCCTCTACGTGGCGATGGAAGAAGGCGCGCGGCATAAGATGGCCGAGGTCGGCTTCGACCCGCAGTTCGGCGCGCGCCCGCTGCGCCGTGCGCTCCAGCGCTACGTCGAAAGCCCGCTGAGCGTGCGCTTGCTGAAGGGCGAGTTCCGCTCCGGCGATCTGGTAGAAATCTACCTGGACGACGACGGGCAGATCAACTTCCGCCGCCTGGAAAGCGGGCACGTGCCCGCCCAGGTGAAGGAATCGGTCGAGGAAGAGGAGCACGCCGAGTAATCCCCCGGCGGCCTCCGCGTACAGACACGAAAATCCCGCGCTCATCCGAACGCGGGATTTTTTATTGCGTGCAAAACTCGCTTCCGGTTCCGTCAGCCGCGCGGATCGTCCTCGTCGTTGGACAGCACGATGTCCAGGCTGTACAGCAGCGAGATCGCCTCGGGCAGCGCGAACTTCGTCTTTTTGAGCGTGTTCAGCGTCGCGGCGATGGCGTAGCCGCTCGCGCCCCGAAAATCCGCGCCGGTCAGGTTCGTCTGCCAGAAGCGGCTGTCCGCCAGATCCGTCCCGCTGAAATCCGCCGAGGTCAGATCCGCCTCGGCAAAATCGACGTCGTGCGCCACGCAGCGCGTCATGCGCAGGTTCGGCATCGGCGCAGCGATGAAGGTCGAGTAGTTCAGCGTGCACTCGTTGAACGCCACCGAATTCAGCAGCCCCTGTTTGCGGCCCCACACGGCTTTCGTCCAGTCGATGCCCACCAGCTTCGACTTTTCAAACGTCGCGTCACGGAACATGCAGTTCGGAACCTGCGCGAGACTGAGGTCGCAGCCGTTGAACGTGCAGTCCACGAAGCGGCAGCGCTTGAACACCGTCTCGGTAAAAACACAGTCGTTGAACTCGCACTCGTAAAATTCTTTATCGTCCAGCGTCTCGCCGGAGCACTGGATCTTTTTGAACACCTGGCCGTTGAATTCCGTTCCGGCCAAATCACTACATCCCATGCGGGCTGCTCCTCAGCGTCATGATTCCTGCGTCATGCACCAAACTTGACGCGCAGCGCGTCGATTTGCGGCAGGTGAACCGTCTCGTGCGCCGCGAAGTAGCTGACCTGCTGGGCCAGCGTCACCTCGCCGAACTCCTCGTGGAAGCCGGTGCGCCACCAGTCCTTGAGCGCGATGCCGTCCAGCCGTTCGAGGATCTGGCCGCGCAGATCGGTATATTCCGCGAAGATGTCGCGTGTGGTCGACGGGCGCGCTTCCTGCCCGGCCCACTCGAACACGGCCTGCGATGCCAGGGCGGGATGCTCCTGCGTCATCAACAGCTCGACGCGCGTCTGAAGCACCTTCTGTGAATCGTGCAGATGCGTCACCACCTGCCGGACGGACCATTCGCCCGGCGCGGGCTGTTGGTTCATGGCGTCTTCGCTCATGCCTTCCATCAGCGCGGCGACCTCACCCGGCGTGCCGCGCAGCCGCGCCACCGACTGGAACGGATCGAGCGCGTCGAACCAGTAATTCGGCAGGTACTCGTGGAAGGTTTCGGGCCACGCGCCGCAGACCGGGCAGCGCTCGGTGGGGCGCTCCACCGTCAGGCAGCCGCACGTCCGGCAGATGAACGGGTTGGGCATTTCCTCGATCAATGGCAGGCGTCCGGCTTTGAGCGCGGCCTGCCCGGCTTTGAACGCGTCGAGCACGTCGGGGCCGAATCCCAGCGCGGCCAGCTCCCCTTCGGCCTGATCGACCGCGCCATGTAAATTGGACAGCCCGGTCGGCAAATTCGACCGGTAGGCCGTCCGGCGCAGGGCCGCCTCGGCGCTGGCGCGCAGCAGCTTTGCGATGTTGTACTGCCCTTCGCCCTCCATGCGTGACGCCACGGCGAGCAAGTGAACCAGCGTATCGCCCCAGGTAGGCGTTCGATCGCTCATACGTCCCTCCTCGATCTGCAGGCGGCTCCCGGCTGGATCAGCCGGTGATCCGGCCCTCGTATACGATGAGATTGTCAAAGTCGATGCTGACCGACGCGTCGGTTGTCACCCCGGCGACCATGCCCACCTGCCCCGACTGATCGGCGTATTTGTCGTCGGTGATGTCGCCCAGGAACTCGCCGTTGACGCTCAACGCCAGATAATCGTCCACACACACGGCGCGGATGGTATTCGACGCCTTGCCCTTGCGAATGGCGTTGTTCTGCCGCCAGTCGATGAGGAACTCCAGGCTGCGGTTCGAAAGGCGCGCGAAACCGAAATAGCCGTCGCCGCTGATCAGCAGCACGTACCCGGTCGCGTCGCCGCTGTCGTCCGTCGTCAGGCGGCAGGCCACGCCGTAGAGGTTGTTTTCCTCGTCGCTGATCTGCTGCGTCTCGACCTCGATCACCACGTTCTGATAGGCGTCACCGCCCAGGCTCCACGTGAACGACGGGCTGCCCGTCGAGCGGTGATCGATGCGGAAACGCCCGTCCACCACGCTCAGGGTCGAATCCGGCTCCTCAGCATTCACCGGATACGCGCCGCTCTCCCACGAGGAGGGATCGTCAAACGTGGCGGAAAGCAGCTCCGCCCCGGTTTCAACCTGATGTTTCGGGTCCGGCTGGCACGCAGCAATCGCCATGATCACCACGGCCAGAATCCCCAACAGATGTCTCTTACGACCCATCGCATGCCTCTTTCCGGTTGGAACCGGGCAGCACGGCCCGCAAAACGCTGCCCCTGCAGTCGCACGAATTATAATGGCTGCCGGGACTGCCAGCCAATCCACCCGCCGCGCCCCGTGCCGTTTTTTGGATGCACCGGCTCCCGCCCGCGTTTCCCGATCTCCAAAACGGGTGGGAACTTTTGGCGCGCGGGCAGCGTCTAGAAAGGGATGGGCAGACGCACACCCAGCGCCCGGCATCTGGCGCGGCGCATTCGTACAATAACTCCGTATAACACAACGAATCGTGTGCACCCTTGTAACCTGCCCGACACCGTATAGTGGATCAAGGAGAAGAACACATGTCATTCCGCAAGCACTTCGTCGCAGCACTGGCGCTTGTCCTCACGCTCACCCTGGCCGCGTCCGGGGCGGGCCTCTCCGCGCGCCCGGCGCACGCCCAGGACGGTTCCGACCAGCGCACCGTCACCGTGACCGGCTACGGCTACGCGACCGGCGTGCCGGACATCGTGCGCGTGGGCCTGGGCGTCGAAGCGGTCAATACCGACATCGCGGATGCTATGGACGACGTGAATACCCGCATGGACGCCGTGATCCAGACCCTTCAGGATGCGGGCGTCGCGCCGGAAGATATCCGCACCGAGTACTTCAACATCTCGCAGGACTACAGCTACAGCCCGATGGCCTCCAGCAGCGACGCGGCGGGCGGCACACCCTACCGCGTCAGCACCACCGTGCGCGTGACCGTGCGCGATGCGTCGCGCGTGGGTGAGCTGATTTCCGCCGCGGTGGACGCAGGCGCGAATCTGGTCAACTACGTCGAGTTTGACATCTCCGACAGCGCCGCGCTCGAAAGCGAAGCCCGCACGGGTGCCGTTGCGGACGCGCGTGCCCGCGCCGAAGAACTGGCCGGGCTGGTCGGTGCGACCGTCGGCGAGGCCGTGGACGTGGTGGAAGGCAGCAACGTGTACCCGCTGTCCAACCGCATGGACTACGGCGGCATGGGTGCAGCCACCAGTGACGCCGCGATCAGCCAGGGCACGCTCAGCGTGACCATGAGCGTGACGATCACCTACGTGCTTCAGTAGCGCCCGCGCGATCGATCATCGGGGGGTGGGGCGCAGCGCCCCGCCCCTTTTTTGATCGCGGCGGCCATTTTAGGGTGTTCATTAACGATCCTGGCGCTAAATTTATTTAAATAAGTCTCTTACGAAACACCAATTGCAGGTGATCTTACGTAATGCTAAAATGGAACCAAGATGAACCATACTCCATCCTTCCTTTGGTCCGCAAGACAGTTGCGGAAGATCCCCCCGGTCGGTGACCTGCAACCTGTCGCGCTTGTGAGACTATACGCCAACTAATGCGTAGATAGTATTGTTATGCGTGGATGAAGTTGGAAAGCTGGCCGAGTATGGATCGTACTGACGTACGCCCAATTTCCCCCCTTGACTTGCCCAATGTGCGGCGTGTCATTGCACGGAGCTTGCCGCTCGACCTTGCGGCGGCGCTCTCAAAAGGGATCAACGGGCTGGAAGACGCGCTGCTCGCGTCCTTTCCGCTGGCCGATTTCGGCGCGCCGACGCTCGTTATGCGCCAGGGCGACAGCACCTACGTGGGTCAATTTCGTCACCGCATGGGCGATCAGGTCGCCCAGTTGACACTGGTGGCGCCGGAGCCGCAGGAGGGCGACAGCCCGATCTGGACGCGGCTGCTCGAAGCGCTCGCCTTCGAGGCGGGCAAACGCGGGGCGCACTTACTTAGCGCCGAAATCGACGAGGGACACGCGGCTTTTCCGTCATTTCGCATGGCGGGCTTCGCCGTGTACTCGCGCCAGGTGATCCTGCGCCGCGAACCGGCCAGCGTACAGCGCGGCCAGCCGGATATGCTCCGGCCCGCGTGCAGCCAGGACGCGATCGGGATCAGCGTATTGTGGGCCAACACCGTGCCGCGTCTGCTTCAGCAGGCGGAACCCCTGCCCGACCCGGATTACAGCGGCGGGTTGGTCTACGAGCGGGATGGACAGATCGCCGCGTATTTATCCGTGACGGACGGCAAAAGCGGCATCGTCATCAAGCCCTATTTTCACCCTGAGATTTACGAGCAAACGTCGGACATCATTCTGGCGGCGTTGGCCCGTACGTCGCACGCGGAGGACCTGCCAGTGTACCTCTATGCGCGTGCTTACCAGGACTGGCTCCAGCGTGTGCTGGAAGAAGTGGAGTTTGTCCCGTGGACACACCAGGCACTCATGGTTAAGTATACGACCGTGCGCGCTGAGCGCGCAGAGGTTGCGGCGCTCCACCCGCTCGAAGCGAGCCGCCTGCGCCCACCCGTTGCCAACGGCCCACTTCCACTCCATAAACTCTCGACTCACAATGGCCGCGCGCCCGCCAACGAGCGCAGCGGCGGGGGATTCAATCAGAAATAAGCTATGGAACGACGAATTACCGACGACCTTGAAAAACTCAAAGCCGTTTTACCAGACTATCTGGTCGAGCGGTTAGCGGCCACGGGCCGCGATGAAAACGATCTGCTGGAAGTCATCGTAGACCTGGGCCGCGTGCCCACCGCGCGCTACGTGGACGGCGAAGTCGTGCTCGACGAGCAGGAAGTCACGCCGGAAACGATCCAATACGTGGCGGAGCGCGTCGGCTCGTTCGACGAAGACAACCGCGGCGGCATCCAGCGCACGCTGCACCGCATCAGCGCCATCCGCAACCGCCGGAGCGACATCGTCGGCCTGACCTGCCGCGTAGGGCGGGCGGTCTACGGCACGATCGATATCCTGGAAGACATCATCGAGGCGGGCAACAACGTCCTGCTGCTGGGACCACCCGGCGTGGGTAAGACGACGCTGCTGCGCGAGGCCGCCCGCGTGCTGGCCGAATCGCGGCGCGTGATCATCGTCGATACCTCGAACGAGATCGGCGGCGACGGCGACGTGCCCCACCCGGCGGTTGGCCGGGCGCGGCGTATGCAGGTCGCGCGTCCGCTGTTCCAGCACGAGGTGATGATCGAAGCGGTCGAGAATCACAATCCCGAAGCGATCGTCATCGACGAGATCGGGCGCGAACTGGAAGCGCAGGCCGCCCGCACCATCGCGGAACGCGGCGTGCAGCTTATCGGCACGGCCCACGGCAACAGCCTGGACAACCTGCTGCTCAACCCGACGCTGTCCGACCTCGTGGGCGGCATCGAGTCGGTCACGCTCTCGGACGAAGAAGCGCGCCGTCGCGGCACGCAGAAAACCGTTCTGGAGCGCCGCGCGCCCCCGACCTTCAACGTGCTGGTCGAGATCCAGACGCGCAACCGGCTGGCGGTGCTGGACGACGTGGCTGCCGCCGTGGACGCCAAGCTGCGGGGCCGCCCGCTGCCCGTGGAAATCCGCACGCGCACCGAGTCGGGTGAGATTCAGATCGAGTCCGCCCGGCCCGATCCGACCTTCGGCGAGCGCAACGGCACGCGCCGGGGCGGGAGCGGCGCGCGCGACACCGGGCGACGGAACGAGTTCTCCGGCCCGGCCCGCGAGCGCGAGCAGGACTACGTGCTCGACAACTTCGGCGGCGGGTCCGCCAACCGCGCCGAGCCGTTCAACCTGCCGGGTGGCAACCGCTCGCTGCCGCCGCTGCACGTCTATCCCTACGGGGTGGCGCGCAACCGGCTTCAGCAGGTCGCCCGACAGCTTCACGTCCCAGTCGTGATCGTGGACGATCTCGAAGCGGCCCAGGCCATCGTCACGCTCAAGAACTACTACCGCCGCCGCCCGCGCATGATCGTGGACGCGGAGCGCATGGGCATCTCGATCTACGTCCTGCGGGCGAACACCGTCACGCAAATGGAAGACTTCCTGGTGGATGTCTTCCAGCTTCACGGAGATGAACCCCAGGACCCTTTTGGCCGGGCGATGGGCGAAGTTGAGGACGCGATCCGCCGCATCCGCAGCGGGGCGCGCTCCGTCGATTTGTCGCCGCAGGCCGCGCATATTCGCCGCAAGCAGCACGAAATGGTCCGCGCCGCGCACCTGATCTCGCACAGCTACGGCAACGAGCCGAACCGCCGCGTGCGGATCTTCCGCGACGAGCCGGTGCGCTAAGCCGGATCTCAGCCAAACCGTATGCCGGGGGCAGGGTGAAACATCCCTGCCCTTTTTGTTCTGCGGCTGCCAGTGCTCAACTTTCAGGTTCCAGCCCGTGCAACAATGCCGCGCATCCGTAGGGACGGGGCTTGCTTCGCCCGTTTTTCGGGGCCACCTACCATCCCCACTCTACTTCTGAATATCGACGTCCAGCTTCCGGCAGAAGCGCTTGCAATACTCGACGTCCTTGAGGCTGAGGCGGGCTTTGCTGTACCCTTTTTCGGTATTGATAGCGCAGTAACGCTCCAGAATGATTTCCGACGCCGTTTCCGCGTACGCCGCCGCGCTGTTGATTCCCATCTCGCGCAGAATCTTCGCGTAGACCGGGCCAACGCCGTTGATGCGCAGCAGGTCCGCCAGTTCGACCGCCGCCTCGATCTTCGCCTGCTCAAGATGCAGGCTCGCGGCGAGTTCCTCACGGGCGGCGCGCGTCAGGCCGCGCTCATACAGATCCTTCGAGGATTTGAGTCCCTCCCGGTCGAACCGGGCTAATTCCGCCTCGGAAAACAGATCAAGGCTTGCGAGCGGAACCGGCTTCGAGACGTAGCTGTTGATCTCCCGGTTGAGCACGGTCAGGTAATCGACGCTGACCGACAGCTCGGCGGCGAGCGCGGGATAGTCGCGCTTGTTGCGCAGCAGCTTTTGCAGCGCGCCGAGGTCGTTTATTCCCTTGCGCTTCATGCGCGCCATCACGCCCGAAAGATCGTCCGCCAGAATCCGCCTGCCGGGCAGCAGGTCGGCGGTGGCGATGATCGTTTCAAATTCATCCAGGCTGATTTGCGCGAGATCGATCGCGTACATCGTCTCCCCCTTAATTGTTTTTGCGCGCCGACGTGCTGTGGCAGCGCGTTCGTGGCCCGGCTCCATTATATGCTCAGGACACTCGCCGCGTATAACCGCTCAGAACCGCATTTCATTCCCAGGAGGGCAGCCATGTACAGGCACGGTACCTTAATGGGGCACATCCTCACCGTTCTCATCCTCTGCGCCGTAATGTGCGCCACCGCAGTTCCCGCAGCCGCACAGGGAGAGTCAGGCTATACGCCGCGCTTCGAGCCTGCCGACTGTGCATTCGACACACCGGAGGGCTACGAGATCGAATGCGGCTATCTCGTCGTGCCGGAAGACCGCAGCCAGCCGGACGGGGCATGGATCAGGCTGCACGTGGCGATCTTCAAGAGCCGCAGCGAGACGCCTCTGCCCGATCCCGTGATTTACCTCGCGGGCGGCGGGGGCTACAACCAGCTCGACGCCGTCGGGCATTATTTGGGCGATGCCAGGGGCGACGCGATCCTTGCCGAACGCGATTACATCCACTACAACCAGCGCGGCGCGGATTACGGCGATCCCGTAGTGGACTGCCCCGCGCACGTCGAGACGCTGCAAGCGATGGCGCGCGAAGCGCTGACCCAGGAGGAACGCAACGCCCGCGAACAGGCGGCGCTGCTGGCCTGCCGCGACACGTTGACCGCCGAAGGGATCGACCTGACGCAGTACAACAGCGCGACCAACGCCGCCGACGCGAACGATCTGCGCATCGCGCTGGGCTACGAGCAGGCCAACTACTACGGCACGTCCTACGGGACCAAGCTCGCGCTGACCCTGATGCGCGACTATCCCGACGGCGTGCGCAGCGTGATCCTCGACTCGGTATACCCGCCGCAGGTCGATTACTACAGCGACTACGCGCCCAACGTCGTGCGCTCCTTCGAGCATGTCTTCGCCGCCTGCGCCGCCGACGCCTCGTGCAGCGCGCGTTACCCGAACATCGACCAGACGTTTTACGCCGCCATCGACCGCCTGAACGCCGCCCCCGTAACGCGCACGATCGGCGAATACACGGTCGTCGTGAACGGGAATATGCTGCTCGAAGCGATGGAACTTATGCTGTACGATCCCGGCTCGATTGCCGCGCTGCCGTGGATGATCGACAACGCCAGCCACGACCGCTTCGAGCCAATGGACGGCCTGTTTTACGCGCTGCTGACCGATATTCCAAGCAGCATCAACTGGACGATGTTCTACGCGATGCAGTGCCGCGAGGAAATCCCGTTCGAGGATCGCGCGCAGGTCGCGGCGCGTGCCGCCGGTGCCCCGCCCGAACTCGCGGACTTTTACCGCGTGCGTTGGGCCGAATTCGCGTTCGATCTGTGCGCGCAGTGGGAGATGCCCGCCGCCGATCCGGTCGAAAACGAGCCGGTCGAGAGCGACATCCCGGCGCTGGTGCTCGCCGGAGCATACGATCCCGCCACGCCGCCCGCCTGGAGCCAGAGCGCCGCCGAACACCTCAGCCACAGTTTTTACGTCGAGTTCCCGGCGATGAGTCACGGCGTGATGCGTAACGGCGGCTGCGGCCTGTCGATCGGCATGCAGTTCCTGGCCGATCCCACCACTCCGCCCGATACGAGCTGCATCGAAACCATGCACATGCCCGCCTTCAACTAGCGCGTGTGATGCGTAGGGGTACCCGGCTTTGCCGACAACGGGCGGGGCAAGCTTCCGCCCCTACAAAACCCGTTGGACGCGGCTTGTCTCCCCTCTCCAACCCAGATTGGAGA
>NZ_DAISHJ010000041.1:0-11578 GCF_036822615.1 Aggregatilinea sp.
CTCGCCGCCCAGCTCCGCCACGCCGATCACGACCGAGGCCAGCCCCAGCGCCGCGACCTTCATCGCAAACGCGTCTTCCAGCCATACGCCGAACATGATCGACACCGTTTCGTTGGCCGCCGTGATCAGCAGGCTCACGCCCAGCCCGGCCCGCGCCGACCGGTGCGCCAGCACGGTCCGCGCGCCGTCCAGCAGCGAGGGACGGTCGATGTGGAACGGCGCATCGTTGGGCAGCACACGCCACAGCACGACCGCAAAGATCGCCCCCAGCGCCGCCAGCCACGGGAACGGCGCATACCAGTGATCGCTGCGCGCGATCAGCCACGCCACGACCGGCATCCCGACCAAAAACGCCGCCGACCAGCTCATTTCGGCCAGCGCAACCGCCATACCTCGCCGCGCATAATCGACGCGATCGCCCAGGTAGGCGTGCAGCGCCGGATCGAACAGCAGTTTCGACACGCCTGCCAGCAGCACCCCCGCGAACAATGCCGGATACGTCGGCCACAGCCCCACCAGCGCCAGCCCGGCGGAGAAAATCAGCATACCCGTGATCATCGCCACTTTACGCCCGCGCCGGTCCGCCAGGGAGCCGATCAGCGGGCCGATCAGTCCCAGGCTCGACCGCCCCGTAACGGTCAGCGCGACCGCCGTTTCGCTCACGGCCAGCCCGCGCGCGATGGTCGGCAGGAAGGGGTAAATCATGCGGTGGCTGGTGTTCAGCACCGTACGCGCGAGAGTCAGCGCGACCAGCTCCACGCGCAGTCCGGCCCCGGCGGGGCGATCGTGCGCGGGCACAGCAGTCGTTTCAGTATCGGGATTCACAGTGATAGCGGCTCCCCTGCATAAACGGCGATCCTGCGATCATAGCGTCTGCGGTCGAGATGCGCCTGGGGAACTTTCAACAAACCGGGGCGCCGCCCTGCAATGTTACGGCAGTGCGGTCACCGGCAGCGCCGTGCCGCCGGGCGTCGGCAGCGGATTCGGCTCGCCGCGCATGTCGTGGAAGCCCATATCGATCATCCACTGGCAGACCACCGGCCCACCGTGGCGATCCGCGACGGGCACGCCGTCGTAGCGCGGCAGGCCATCGTAGCCGCGCAGGTAGCCGAACGTGCCGTCGATCTGCGAGCGCGCCATGCCCGAAAGCTCTGCATCGCCAATGGCGATAGCGTGGATGTGAATCGGGGAATCGGGGTAGAGGTCGCCCGTGTCGCGCAGCCACGCGGCGAAGCCCGCCACGCGCAGCGCTGCAATCATCGGCTCGATCTGGTCCTCCAGCACGGACCAATCGACGTGGCTGCGCACCGAAAGATCGACCGCGCCGCCGCCGTCGTGCGTGCCGAAGCTGGCCGCCACGCCGCCCGCGTTATAGCCGCCCTGAGTGATCGCCAGCCGCAGATCGACAGTGCCGCCCATCGCGGTATAGAGTTCCTGCGCATGATCAAGCATCGCCACCGTGCGCACATTGAACAGCCCGCCGTTGACCCACAACTGGGTGTAGTCGTCGGGGGGCCGCTGGCAGCCGTCCGGCTCGACAAATGGGGTCGCGGTCGGCGTGACGCCTTGCGCAAAGGTCAAAGCGCTGGCCGTCATGGCGAAAGCCAGCAGCAGGGCGAACGAAACACTCAGCACGATCACGCGTCGGCGCACGGTGAAATCCTCCGGTATCCGGTAAAAACGGCTTCTCTCCCCCGACTATAGCCGATCTAGGGCGCTTTCACCCGCCCTCTGCCCGGCGATCCCCCGCCGGAACAAAAAACGGAGCGCATCGCTGCGCCCCGTAATCCTGGGCTAAAGTGTGAATGGAGTGGTAGGCGAAAGAGCGCTCAATTCGCCCCGCCAGCAGGGTTCGAGTCGGGCAATCACGAGCGGCACAGGGGTCGATTCAAGGGCTTCACAGGTAATTTGAAATACCGCACACTTCCGCCAGGGGTGACCCTTTATTCGGCTGGTCTATGCTGAGGCACCGTCAGATACCAGTAGACGCCAAAGCGGTCGACGATATCTGCGCAGCAGTCGCTCCACGGCAACACTCTGAGCGGGGTACAGACGGCGGCTCCTTCGCTCAAGACCTCGTAGGCTTTTCGTACCGCATCTTCGTCATCAAGGACCATGCCGAAACTCATCGCCGGATACTTCGGGAATACTTCTGTCATAAAATCATCTCCGGCCTCGCCGACAGCGAGAAAAGACTCGCCGTTCACCATGATCTCAGCATGTAGAAACGTACCATCGGGGTGTTTCACGTTGTAGCCCAGTTCAGCCCCAAACGCTCTTTGATAAAACTCGACCGCCTCCACGCTGCCTTTCGCATAAATCTGTATGCCTATCTCCACTTCAACGTCTCCTTTATTCGAGATTTGGAAATTCCCCATACTCCCGCCGGGGATCACCCGACGGAACAAGAGACGGAGCGCATCGCTGCGCCCCGTTCGCTGTTAATCCGGTGAGATGTGTGTCCGCGTCAGGCCGGGAACATCTCCAGTTCATCCGCGCGCAGGTCGATGATCGTGGGAGTATCGCTGTTATAGGAGTGGATCTCGTCCGGCACGCGCAGGCGATCCTGTTCGGCCTCATACAGCGCCCGCACCTCCTCGAACGCCTCGTTGCCCGCCAGTGTCAGCGCCGCAACGTGGTCCAGCAGGGCGAGATCGTCCGCGTCCGGTTCCCGGTCGCACAGCCCCCAACTGTCCCAGGGCAGCAGCTCCATCCGGTTCAGCGAGGCGAAGTCGCGCAACAGGTTCCCGCGCACGAACCACAGCCCGTGAATGTCGAAGATCCCGAACCGGGACGGATCCGCTTCCCCCGCGCGGCACATCTGCCAACCCTTGCCCGCCGGGATGAAACTGCCTTGCGGCAGGTCGCACGTATCGAACGTGATGCCCAGCGCCTCGACTTGCAGCGCGTCCAACTGCGCGTCGACCATCATCCAGCGCGCCTCGTCGTCGTTCCACACCTCGCAGATCCAGTGATCCTCGAACCAGTCCGGCGTGAAGTACGTGCCGAACCCGCAGCGCGGGCGGGCCGGAATACCCTGGTGCCGCAGCAGCGTGCACAGCATCACCGAAAAATCGCGACAGTTGCCCACCAACCGCTTTTCGACCGGTCGCGGCACCGTCAGCATACGGTCGTCCTGGGTCGCAATGCGCGCCAGCATGGACGATGCGCGCCGGAGCTGGACTTCTTGCTCGTCATCCGGCGTGATCGTCACACCGTACCTTTTCGCCCAGTGAACATGCAGCAGATTTTGCTGCACCACACGGCACAGGCCGGGGATATCGTCGGGCAGTCCCTTGAGCATACCCGCCTGCTCGCCCGCGCTCGTCATCAGGCCGGGCAGCGTGTAGTACACCAGCGGATCGCGGTATTCCGCCATATCCGAAACTCCTCACATTTGGAAGGTCAGGTAACAAGTCGATCGTACCGCACCATACCTGACATCTCCTGTCATAAATTGTGGTATTCTAGAGAGAAATTTGCGCAGATGTTCTACAAGGAGTGCCCATGCGTGCGGATCGTTTGCTCTCCATTTTGCTGCTGCTGCAATCGCGCGGGCGCATGACCGCCGGGCAGCTTGCCGAGCGTTTGGAAGTGTCCGAGCGCACCATCTACCGTGACCTGGACGCGCTGAGCGCGGCAGGCGTGCCAGTCTATGCCGAACGCGGGCCAAACGGCGGCTGCGCGCTGGCCGAAGGCTACCGCACATCGCTGACCGGACTGAGCGAGCAGGAGATCCACAGCCTGTTCATTTCCGCATCCGAGGGGCCGCTGGGCGATCTGGGGCTGGACGGTGTGCTGCAAGCCGCCGTGCTCAAGCTGCTGGCCGCGCTGCCCTCCGCGCCCCGCCCCGATGCGGAGCGCATCCGCCAGCGCATCATGCTCGATCCGGCGGGCTGGTTTCGCGCCGAAGAACTGGTTCCACATCTGCCCACGCTGCAAACCGCCGTGTGGCAGGATCTATGGGTCGATCTGGTCTACCTGCGGCGCGACAGCAGCATGGGCACGCGCCGCGTCGCCCCCTATGGGCTGGTGGCGAAAGCGAGCATCTGGTATCTCGTGGCCAGCACAGAGGAAGGCATGCGCACGTTCCGCGTCTCGCGCATCCGCGAGGTGATGCTGACGGACGAGCATTTCGCCCGCCCCGCCGACTTCGATCTCAGCGCGTACTGGCGTGCGTGGTGTTCGGCGTTCGAAGCAAGTCTGTGGCATTACCAATCGGTGCTGCGGTTCGCGCCGCAGATCGTGCCGGTGCTGCCGCAGACGTTTGGAGAGGGGATCTTTCGCCAGATTGAAAATGCGATTTCCGACGAAGATGGCTGGATCACGCTGCCGATCACGTTCGACAATTATGAATCGGCGCGCAGCATGGTCCTCGGCTTCGGCTCCCTGGTGGAAGTCATCGAGCCGGACGAGCTGCGCGCCGGAGTGATCGACGTTGCCGTGCGCATCCTCACGTTTTACGAGGCGCGCGACCGCGAGCGCGAAGATCAGGCTTCCGCGGCCTTCTGAAGTGCCCGGTAAAGCCCGATGTAGTTCATGCCCCATTCGTCGAGGCCGAGCATGAGGTCAATCGCGCGCACGGCCAGCCCATTCTTCAACGGGTTGCAGATCGGCGCGTTGACGCCCGCCTGCCGCAGCAGCGCCAGATAGACCGTGTTGATCAGGTCGCGGTCGGGCATGCCGTGCGAGGCGTTGCTGGCCCCGGCGGTCATGTTGCAGCCCAGCCGCTCGCGGATCTGGTGCGCCGTTTCGAGCGTGATGCGCCCCGCGGTGTGATCCGCGCCGACGTTCATCACCAGCGGATCGAGTAGGATCGCGTCGGGCGCGATGCCGTAGCCGTGCGCCGTTTCGAGCAGCTTTTCCGCCACGGCCAGCCGGTCCTGCGGCGTCGCGGGGATGCCGCTGTCGTCCATGCACAGCGCGATCACCGTCGCGCCATATTCCGCCACCAGCGGGAACACCGCCGCCATCTTTTCCGCCTCGCCGTTGACCGAGTTCACCAGCGCGCGGCCCTTGCAGACCTTGAGCGCAGCGGCCAGCGCCGCGGGATTGGCCGAGTCGATGCACACCGGCAGATCGACCGCATCCTGCACGATCTGGACCGCCTGCGGCAGCAGCGCGACTTCATCCACGCTGGCCGCGCCGACGTTCACGTCGAGCACCAGCGCGCCCGCATCGGCCTGCGCCTGCGCGTCACGCGGCAGGCGGCTGAGATCACCCGCCTGAAGCTCTGCGCTGAACACCTTGCGTCCCGTGGGATTGATGCGCTCGCCGATCACGACGATCGGCTCGTCCGGGCCGATGGTGACGACGGTCGATGGACCTTTAAGAACAGTCTGCATAATGGTTTCTCCTCAAAGTGCGTCTATTCCCAGGGATCGGGCGTCAGCAGCACAGCCTGACTGAAACGATCGGTGAAATCGGGATGGTTCGTTAACTCGATATAGTTCAAGCGCGCCGCGACGCCCGTCGCGCGCTGCCGTTCGTGCGCGTTGATCAGCAGCCGTTTCGCGCCGATGCCTGCCGCGTTGCCGACCTGATGGAACCGTTCCAGCGGCAGGGGCGGGAACATGCCGATCGCAATCGCGTTTTCCAGATCGATGTAGTTGCCGAACGCGCCCGCCACGATCACGCGGTCGATGTCGCTCTCTTCCAGCCCGGCCCGCTCGACCAGCAGCTTGATCCCGGCGCGGATCGCGGCCTTGGCAAGCTGCACCTCGTTCACGTCGGCGCGGCTCATCGCCACCTCGCGCCCGTGCCCCGATTGGCGTGCGGGCACGATCTCGTACCACGGGTTGACCTGCTCCGCGTGCACACCGGGCGCGTCACGGCGCATCGCCCCCGTCGGGCGCAGAATGTCCGCCGCGCGCAAAACCGCCACCGCATCGAGGATGCCCGATCCGCACAGGCCGACCGGCGGCGCGTGGTTGATCGTCATCCAGCGCAGCGTTCCGTCCTGCCAGATCAGCCGCTCGATGGCCCCGTCCGCTGCACGCATCCCGTCGCGGATGTGTGCGCCTTCGAACGCCGGGCCGGACGCCGTCGAACAGCACCACAGCGTGCCGTTCGCGTTGAGCGAGATTTCCGTGTTCGTGCCGATGTCCAGGCTCAACGTGACGCCGGGCTGTTCGGCGGTTGCCGTCGCCAGCACCATCGAGACGTGATCCGCCCCGACGAAGCCCGCCACGTTGGGCGGCAGGTACACTGCCGCGCCCTCGGCCACGTCCAGACCCAGCGCGCGGGCGGGAGTGCTCACCGCCGCCGACACCGCCGGGACGTACGGCGCGCTGCCAAGCTGCTCGACCGGCAGGCCCAACAGCAGGTGATGCATCGCCGTATTGCCGACCAGCACCACGTCTACGACCTGCTCACGCCTCACGCCCGCCTGCGCACAAACGTCACGCAGCAGATCGTTCAGCCCCGCGATGATCGACGCCTGCAAGCGCGCGCGGCCTTCCGGCTCGCGCATCGCCAGCGTCAGCCGCGCCATCACGTCTTCGCCGTACGCAATCTGCGGATTCGTGGCGCCCTTCATGCCGCGCGTTTCGCCCGTGACCAGATCGACCAGATAGGCCGCCAGCCCGGTCGTGCCCACGTCCACGGCAAACCCGAACGGCACGGTTCCCGGCGGGAAAAACGCAACCGCCTCATGCCCGCGCCCGATCAACCGGGTCTGCCAGCCGTTCGCACGCACGGTTTCAGGAAGCTGCGCCAGGATCGGGGCTGCTGCGTGCCAATCAGCGGGATCGATGCCTTGCAGCCGCTCCCAGTCGCCGGTAAGGTTGTGAATCGACGGCGGCTCGACGCGCACATCATACACGGCAACCGCAGGCTCGACGGCCAGCGGGATTTCTTCGCCTTCGACCTGACTGCGCTGCGGCGCGCTGAGCGAGTCGGCAGGCACGTCCACCACGATCTCGCCCGCGTCTTCGATCACCGTCTGGCAGGCCAGCCGCAGCCCGGTCTTCAGATCCGCATCCGTAATCAGGTCGTATTCGGTGTCGTTGAGCGCGCTCACTGCACCGCGCTGCACGCGCACGCGGCAGTCGCCGCAGATACCCGCGCCGCCGCATACCGCCGACAGCGCGACCCCGGCCTGCTGCGCCGCTTCCAGCAAGGTATCGCCTGCCCGCGCCTCGATCCGCCGCCCGATAGGCTGAAATGCGACCTCAGTCACGTCAGTCCTCTCCCGGTTCGGCGGCGATCAGCCCGTCCCCGGCCTGCTGGCGGATCGTACAGCCCGGCGGCACGACCAGAATTTCGTCGGCAAGCCAGTTGCCGTTGAGGATCATGTCGATCAGGCGATCGTTGCCTTGTTTGCGCTCGAATAACCAGCCGCGCCGGGCAGCCTGCTCCTGCGCGATCTGCTCGAAACGCGCGCCATCGCCGGTTTCCATGTCGATGAAGACCGCTCGATCGTAGTGCTTGCCCCACTCGCCCATAACTTCCATGAGATAGTCGGCGTTGTCCTGGCCGTATTTTTCGACGTACTCCGCGTACACGTCGTCCATTTCACCCAGGTTGGCCGCACCCAATCCGGCAGAGTTGAGGTCGCGGTTGCGCTCCATGTAATCGAGGCTGTACCAGTATGTTCCGGGGTGTGCGTTGAACTCTTCGTCGTAGCGCTGGCGCGATCCGAGGTACAGCGTGATGCAGTCGTGCGCACGGGGAATGACCAGCGGAATTTGCCGCGCCTTCAGTCCCACCGTGGACGTGCCGCACATGCCGTACAGGAGCAGGATCGCGTCGTAGTCATCCGCCTGCACCATATCGATTTGGTCCTGAAGCGCGTTACGCAGGGCCTTCGGCGTATTGTGAAGGCCCTGCTTGAACAGTTGAACCGAAATCGTATGTGGCGCGGTGGCAGCAATGGCATAGACGCTGCGCGCCAGAGCCTCGCACGTCAGGGCGAGGTAGCGTTTCATTTCTCGATGAGCCCGACCGCCGTGCGAACCGCAGAGGACGCATCTTCAGAGAAGCCGTCTGCGCCGATCTGCTGGGCATACGTCTGCGTGACGGGCGCACCGCCGACCATCACCTTGACCTGATTGCGCAGTCCCGCGCTCTCGATGGCTTCGATGGTCGTCTTCATGTTAGGCATGGTCGTCGTCAGCAGGGCCGACATCGCCACGATCTGCGCGCCGCCGTTGATCTGGTCGATGAACTTTTCCGGGGGCACGTCCACGCCGAGGTCGATCACCTCGAAGCCCGCGCCTTCGAGCATCATCGCCACCAGCGACTTGCCGATGTCGTGCAGGTCGCCCTTGACGGTCCCGATGGCGATGCGGCCCAGCGGTTCGACGCCCTGGTCCACCAGATGCGGCTTGAGAATCTCCAGGGCGGCTTTCATGGCGCGCGCCGCGATGAGCATTTCGGGGACGAAGTATTCGCCTTCTTCGAACATGCGCCCAACTTCGCGCATGGCATCGATCAAGCCATCGTGCAGGATCTGATCGGCAGCCACGCCGTCATCCAACGCCTGCTGAACCTTTGGAACGACAACTTTCGCCTGGCCATTAATGACTGCTTCACGAATTTCTTCAATGAGTGACATGCGATCTCTGCTCCTTAATAAGGATTTTGACGTTTTGAATGGTAACCCAGTTTTCGACTAAATGGAATGTGATACTTATCACCTCAAAACGCGCCCTGCTGCCTGCTTTTTGGATTTGCAGGATAGCGCCGCACTAACAACCCGGTTTTCAGGCCCAATTCCGTCTGTTTGGGCAAGTCACCGTTGACCGGGTCTTCAAGTTATGGTAAATTCTTTGGGCACGCACGAACGGCCCCGTAGCTCAATTGGCAGAGCAGTTGACTCTTAATCAATTGGTTGGAGGTTCGAGTCCTCCCGGGGTCACCAGAAAAACAAATCAGGCACTCACCACACGGTGGGTGTTTTTGTTTTCCTTGGGCGAACTTGCGATAATCGCCACTAATGGAACAGAATCCCCCCTGCCCATGAAACTATTCACCTTGACTGCCGTCCTCACCGCCGTGATCCTCGCCGCCGGCCTGACGCTGGCCGGTGCGCGCATCGATCCGTCTGAAGCGGCCAGCCTGGGCACACCCCGCAGCACGCCAACCGCACCCCCTGCCGGTCTGCTGCCGGGCCGCAGCACCTCGACGCCCGCGCCCGCCGGAACCGACTCCGCCGAGGAATCCACCGCCTCGCCGGACGACTGCACGGCGACGTTTCCGATCGACTCCGTGGAAGCGATCGAGTTCGGCACGACGACCGATACCCAGCTCCGCGCGTCGTTCGGCCAGCCGGTCTCGGTGGCCGGACGCCCGCCGCGTATGCGCTTCGAGGCCGGGGAATGCGTCCTGCTCGTCACGCTCGGCACGACTGAAGCCGAAGAAGCCGAGCTGCAAGCGTATGGCACACTCGGTTGGGCGCTCGACCGCTACGGCCCGCCCGACGCGGCAGGCATCGCCCAGGGCAATCTTACCCTGCCCTTCGCCGACAGCATCCTGTTGTTCTACGCCGACGCGGGCATCATCCTGCGCTTCGACGCGGATCTCGACGCACTGGATCGGGATACGCCCATCGACAGTTTCACCCTCCGCCCCGCCTACACGATCGAGAATCAGCTCCGCCGTTTGAACGCTGAGAAAATCGAATGGCAGCAGCCTGCTAAAACCTGATCCGCAATTTTTGGCAGTTTGGCAGTAAAAGAGATACAATTTGCGGATCAAATCCATACTTCCGTACTACCTCAACGTGTGCTATAATCTGTATCGCGTTCTCCTATTGTTGGGCTGATGCGGTGCTTGTTCTGTTTGTGCAACGATAAAGCAGCATGGACCCAATCAGCAATACCTCAGGAGGCAACGGAACCCAAGGTGATACAGGAACTCATGAACCGCGCTGACCAGCGCGGCTATGTCACGTTTGAAGATGTGCTGGAGTTGTTGGACGAAGACAGCGATGATGTAAACGCTATTGAAGCCGTCCTGGATGAGCTTGACGAACTCGGCATCGAGCTGCGTCAGGATACCTCGGACGACGACGATCTCGACCAGCGCGAGCGCGAATTCGAGGCCGAAGAAGAATCGCACGACCCGGGCGTGGGGGATATCAATGCCGTCTCGGCAGATGACCCGGTCGGGCTGTATTTCCGCCAGATGGCGCAGGAACCGCTGCTGACGGCAAATGAAGAGATCGAACTGGCCAAGCGCATCGAGCTGGGCCGGGAAGCGCTCCTTCAACTGGAAGGTATGTCCCCCAACGACGATGAATACGACCACCTGCAGCAGCTCGTCTCCGACGGCCAAGCCGCCCGCGAGCATCTGGGCCGCGCGAATACGCGGCTGGTAGTCAGCATCGCCAAACGCTACATGGGCCAGGGCCTGCCGTTCCCGGATCTGATCCAGGAAGGCAATGTCGGCCTGATGCGCGCCGTAGACAAGTACGACTACAAGCGCGGGAACCGCTTCAGCACCTACGCGACGTGGTGGATTCGCCAGGCGATCACCCGTGCGCTGGCGCAGAAGACCCGCACGATCCGCATTCCGCTCCACATGACCGAGCGCATCCGCCAGATGTACCGGACGGCGCAGGTGCTGGAGCAAACACTGGGCCACCGCCCCACCCCCGAAGAAATCGCCAAGGAAATGGAACTCCCGCCGGAGAGTGTGCGCGGGATGATGGACGCCAGCCAGCATGCGATCGCGCTGGAACGTCCCGTCGGCGATGATGGCGACAGCGAGTTCGGTGACTTCATCGAAGACCAGGATTCGCCCAGCCCGGTCGAGGCGGCGACGCAGCACCTGCTGCAAGAAACGATCGAAGAAGTGCTCAGCGAGCTGACGCCGCGCCAGAGTCACATTCTGCGGCTGCGGTTCGGCCTGGGCGGCGGGGAGCCGCACACGCTGGAAGAGATCGCCAACAAGTTTGGCCTCAGCCGCGAGCGCATCCGCCAACTTGAAAAAGAGGCGCTGCGGCGTTTGCGCCACCCGCGCCTTGCGCACAATCTGCGCGACTACCTGAGCTAACCCGCTCAGCCGCGCATATCCGATCCGCACATCCCGACCGGGGCCACACCAGCCCCGGTCGTTTCACGTACCGATCTCACCTGTCGTTTTTACCGCCCTTTTCGCAGAAAAAGAGTGTAAAGTTCAGGGGCAGCGCCCCGCCATTTCAAACCGCGCTTTAGCCTTGTCAACCCGCCCCGCGTCGTGTATACTGTGCCCCAGTTCATCCCGTGGCGACGTCGCCAAGTGGCAAGGCAAGGGTCTGCAAAACCCTCACCGTGGGTTCGATTCCCACCGTCGCCTCACGAAAAAACGGCAGCTTTCGCAGCTGCCGTTTTTGTTTCCAGGTCCGGAGACAAAACGCACATGGGGCCGGGCTAGACGATCCCCTATTCCCTACCCCCCGCTTTTACGTCTCCAGCGTGCTCAGGTCGCCTTCCGGCTGGCCGAGCGCGCGCGCCTTGAGCACGCGCCGCATAATCTTGCCGCTGCGCGTCTTGGGCAGCGATTCTACGAACTCGATCATCGACGGCTTGGCAATCGGGCCGACCTCGTGCGCGACATGATCGCGCAGGATCTCGACCAGCCGCTGTGTCGGCTC
>NZ_DAISHJ010000041.1:11669-35430 GCF_036822615.1 Aggregatilinea sp.
CCGCCTCCGCTACGGATGGGTGGCTGACCAGCGCGCTCTCGATCTCCGCCGTACCCAGCCGGTAGCCGCTGACCTTGATCACGTCGTCCACGCGCCCGATCACCCAGATATACCCGTCCTCGTCGCGCCGCGCGCTGTCGCCGGTCATGTACATACCGGGGAAGCGCGTCCAATAGTTCTGCACGTAGCGGTCGGGATCGCCGTAGATGGTGCGCATCATGCCCGGCCACGGGCGCTTGATCACCAGATAGCCCTCTTCGTTGGGCGCAGCGGGGTTACCCTCTTCGTCCAGCACGTCCACCTCGACGCCGGGGAATGGCAGCGACGCACTGCCCGGCTTCAGCGGCGTGCACGGCAGCGGCGTGATCATGAAGTGGCCCGTTTCCGTCTGCCACCACGTATCCATGATCGGGCAGCGCTCCTTGCCGATCACGCGGTAATACCAGCGCCACGCCTCCGGGTTGATCGGCTCGCCCACACTGCCCAGCAGCCGCAGCGTGCTCAGGTCGTGGCGATTCGGCCACGCGTCACCGAAGCGCATCAGGCCGCGAATGGCGGTCGGCGCGGTGTACATCACCGTAATGCCGTGCCGCTCCACGATGTCCCACCAGCGGTTCGGGAACGGGTAGTTTGGCCCGCCCTCGTATATCACACTGGTCATGCCCAGCAGCAGCGGCCCGTAGACGATGTAGCTGTGCCCTGTCACCCAGCCGGGATCGGCGGCACACCACCACGTATCGTCGTCCTTCAGGTCGAACACCCATTTGAGCGTCGTGGCAACGCCGACCATGTAGCCGCCGTGCGTATGCAGGATCGCTTTGGGCTTACCGGTCGTGCCGCTGGTGTACAGCAGGTAAAGCGGATCTTCGGCATCCACCTGCACCGTCTCGATGTGCGGGTCCGCGATGGGCAGGTTCATCAGGTCGTGATACCACAGGTCACGGCCCGGCTCCATGTGCACGTCCTGACCGGTGCGCTTGACCACGATCACGGTCTGCACGGTTGGCGCGCGTTGAAGCGCCTCGTCCATGATGTCCTTCAGCGGCACGACGTTGCCGCGCAGCCACGAGCCGTCGGCGGTGATGGCGACCGTACTCTGGCTGTCCTCGATCCGCCCGTGCAGCGCCTCGACCGAAAAGCCGCCGTAAACCACGGAGTGCACCGCGCCGATCTTGGCGCAGGCCAGCATCGCGATCACGATCTCCGGGATGCGGCCCATGTAGATCGTGACGCGATCGCCTTTTTTGACGCCCATCGCGCGCAGCACGCTGGCGAAGCGGCTCACCTCGCGGTGAAGCTGTTGGTAGGTGTAGGTGCGCTGCTCGTAGTTCTCGCCTTCCCAGATCAGAGCAGCCTTGTTGCGCCGCCACGACTTCTGGTGGCGGTCGAGCGCATTGGTCACGATGTTCGTCTTGCCGCCCACGAACCACTTATAGAACGGCGCGTCCGATTCATCGAGCGTCGTGTCCCACGGCTTGGACCACTCGAACTCCTCGTGGGCGATTCGTCCCCACGCCCCCGCGAGATCCTCTTGCATCTCCGTGCTGACTGCATCCCGGTCTTTAATGTGTGCCTGAGCCAGAACTTCGTCGGAAGGGTAATAAACATCGCCGGAGCCGTTTCCATTCCGGGCCATTGTAAGAAACTCCTTTGGTGCACCATAGAGAACTTTCTTTAGCGTCATTGTATGATGTTTCAACGCACTATACAAGCTATTAGCATCTTGTTTTTCATAAAAACACCGGAGGAGAATACAAAAAAACTTCCTACCGGAGCGTTCCCGGCAGGAAGAGATGGAATTACCCTGACGCTGCGATGCGCGTTAGTGCATCGTGCCGATCGTCTCGTAGAACTTGATCGCCGTCTGGATACCACGCGAGAAGCATTCGAGGTCGAACTTCTCGTTCGGGCCGTGCAGGTTATCATCCGGCAGACCGAAGCCCATCAGGATCACGGGGATATCGAACGCGCGCTGCAGCGAAGCCACCACCGGGATCGAGCCGCCCTCGCGCATGTACACCGGGGCCTTGCCGAACCCGAACGTGTAGGCGTCCGCCGCCGCGCGGAAGTACGGCGAATCGGTATCGACCACGCCCCAGTCGCCGCGATGCAGCACGCGCACTTCGCTGGTTACGGTCGGCGGGGTGTGCGCCGCCACGAAGTCGGTGATCAGCTTCTCGATCTCGACCGCATCCTGGTTCGGGACGAGGCGGCAGCTCACCTTCGCCATCGCGCGCGCGGGCAGCACAGTCTTTGCCCCCTCGCCCGTCCAGCCGCCGATGATGCCATTGATTTCCAGCGTCGGGCGGATGCCGATCCGCTCGTGCAGATCGAATTCCGGTTCGCCCCACGCCTTGTTGATCCCGGTTTCCGACTTCAGGCGCTCTACTGGCATCGGATTCTTCGCCAGATCGGCGCGCTGCTCCGGCGTGAGCACCTGCACCTTGTCGTAGAATCCGGGGATGGTGATGTGCCCCTCGGCGTCGTGCATCGTGGCCAGGATCTCGACCAGCGCCTGCACCGGGTTATGCACCACGCCGCCGTAGCTGCCGGAGTGCAAATCGTGCGACGGGCCGCGCACTTCGATTTCCAGGTACGTCATGCCGCGCAGCCCCGTAACGATGGACGGTTGATCTTTTCCGAGGATGTGTGTATCCGAAATCACCGCCACGTCGCACCGCAGCAGATCGTGGTGGTTGTCGATGAAGCTGTAGAGATTGACCGAGCCGCTTTCTTCTTCGCCTTCGATCAGGAACTTGATATTGACCGGCATCCCGCCGTTCGCCATCAGGCTCTGCACGGCCTTGACCTGCGTCAGCGTCTGGCCCTTGTCGTCGGTCGCACCGCGCGCATACAGCGCCCCATCGCGGATCACCGGCTCGAACGGGCTGGACTTCCACTGGCCCTCCGGGTCGTCCACAGGCTGCACGTCATAGTGACCGTACACCAGCACGGTCGGCGCGCCTGCCGCACCCAGCCACTCGGCATACACCAGCGGATGTCCGGGGGTTTCAAACAATTCGGCGCGGGTCATGCCAATCTGCAGCAGATGCTGCTGAAGCCATTCCGCCGCGCGGCGCACGTCACCCTTATGCTCAGACAGCGTGCTCACACTCGGAATACGCAGCAGCGTTTCCAGTTCCGCGAGGAAGGTCTCGCGGTTCGCGTCGGCGTAATCATACGGATTCATGGAGTACTCCTCGGAAAACAACCGGAAAAGACAGGCAGTGTTTAACTATCTGACGAATTATAACAGGTGGTTAGGCAAAGGGTGGCCCGGAATGCTATAATGCGGGGCATCTCGCCGCAGGAGAGATCATCATGTCACAGCCATCCACGCCAGTACCCGGTCACCAACACCTCTCCACGCTGTACGAAATCACCCGCACGCTCAATTCCAGCCTGGATCTGGACGAGGTGCTGGAAAACGTCATGGACCGTGTGATCGACGTCACCGGCGCGGAGCGCGGCTTTTTGATGCTGTGCGACGATCAGCGCAACGAGCTAGAGTTTAAGGTCGCGCGTGGCATGGATCGCAGCGAGATCGAATCGCCTGAATTCCAGGTGAGCTACACCATCGTGCGGCAGGTCGCGCAGGACCGTGTGCCGCTCCTGACCGATAACGCCCAGTACGACGCGCGTCTGGGCGGCGGGCAGAGCATCATCGTGTTGGGGCTGCGCTCGATCCTGTGCGTGCCGATGACCGTCAAGGGGCGGCTGATTGGGCTGGTCTACGTGGACAACCGCCTGCAAAGCGGTCTGTTCAACGAGGATCACCTCGCGCTGCTGGCCGCCTTCGCGGATCAGGCCGCGGCGGCCATCGAAAATGCGCGGCTGTATCAGGTCGCAGTCGAAAAAGGCCGCATGGAGCGCGAACTCCAGCTCGCCTACGAGCTTCAGCGCGGGCTGATGCCGCGCACCCTGCCCACCGTGCCCGGCTACGAGATCGCGGCGGACTGGCGCGCAGCGCGCGAGGTGGCGGGCGACTTTTACGACTGCTTCCGCTTCGACGACTGCACGCTGGCGGCGGTGATCGCGGACGTCTCCGACAAAGGCGCGCCCGCCGCGCTGTTCATGGCGATGACGCACAGCCTCATCCGGGGCACGGTGCTTTCCGCCCGCGAGCCGGAAGAAACGCTGCGGCAGGTCAACCGCGTGCTGCTCAACGATTCGGAATCGGGCATGTTCGTCACGGTCTACTACAGCCTCCTGAGCTGCGGCGGAGAAATGATCGGCGTCAACGCGGGGCATAACCGTCCGCTACTGGTCCGCACGCAGCGCGGCACGTACGACTTTCTGCCGCGCGGAGGTCGCCCGCTGGGCTGGTTCGCGGATCTGCCGGTGCACGCCATTCCGATCCAACTAGAACCCGGCGACGTAGTCGTGTACTACACCGACGGCCTGACCGAATCGGAAAACTCCATCGGGGAGCCGTTTGGCGAGTCCCGGCTGGTCGAAGCAGTGCTCGCAGCGGTGCATCGCCCGGCGGAAGACATTTTGCGAACCATAACGCAGGCGCTGGTGGCCTTCGTCGGCCCGGCCCCCGCATTCGACGACACCACCCTGATGGTCGTGCGTTACACGGGCGATCCCGACTGACGCACAGCAGTTTCCCTTTAATCACCTATCGCAGATCAACCGCGCCACATTCCGGTGCGGCTAAACGGAGAGAACAGGTTGCCAGAAGAACGGTTACAGAAATTGATTTCCCAGGCGGGTATCACCTCGCGCCGCGCGTCGGAAGAACTGATCAAACAGGGACGCGTGCTGGTCAACGGCAAGACGGCCAAAGTGGGCGACAAAGCCGATCTTGAGCGTGATACCGTAACTGTGGACGGGCAAAAGCTGAAGGCAGACGTCGAATACGTGTATTACCTGCTTAACAAGCCCTACAACGTGCTGTCGTCCAACAAGCGCATCGGTAACGAGAAGCGCAAACTGGTCCGCGAGCTGGTCCCGCACCAGGGTCACCTGTTCACGGTCGGGCGGCTGGATGCGGACAGCGAAGGCCTGATCCTGCTCACCAACGACGGCGAGCTTGCCAATCACCTGATGCACCCGCGCTATGAGCACACCAAGACCTATCAGGTGCTGGTCGATGGGAATCCGACCGAGGAAACGCTCAACATCTGGCGCAAAGGCGTCACGCTTGACGAGAAAAAAGCCGCGCCCGTGAAGATTAAAGTGCTCTCGAAGGAGCCAAATGAAACGCTGCTGGAGCTGGTCATGCGCGAAGGCCGCAAGCGCCAGATCCGCCGCACCGCGCTCATGTTGGGGCACGGGGTCAAACGGCTGGTCCGCGTCAAAATCGACATGTTGGAGATCGGGCACTTACAGCCCGGCCAGTGGCGCAAGCTCACCCCGATCGAAGTTCGCCTGTTGAAGCAGCACGCCAAGCCGCGCAAATAAACTTTTCGCCAGTGGAGCACACGCCCTTATGACATCCCAGGCATCGCCGCATTCTCATGCGTACGATATCGTCTACCATCAGGACCGCTACGACCGCCGCCGCGGCTTCTTGCGCGACTTCGTGCTGCGCAAGATCGGGTTCGGGCTGCTGGTCAAAATGCACATCGAAGGCACGGAGCACATCCCGGCCAGCGGTCCGGCCATCGTCATCATGAACCACATCGGCGCGATCGACCCGTTCGTGGTCACCGGGGCGATCACCTCGCGTTACATCGTGCCTATGTCGAAAGCGGAGAACTACGACAGCCTCGTGGCGGGCTTCATGGCACGCGCCTGGGGCGCGTATCCTGTCAAGCGCGGCGAAGTGGACCGTCGGGCGCTCGACAGCACGATCGAGCTGCTGCGGCGCGAGCGCATGGTGCTGATCGCGCCGGAAGGCACGCGCCAGCGCGCGCTGTCGGAAGCAAAAGACGGCATGACGTACATTGCGACCAAAACAAACGCCGTCATTCTGCCCGTGGGCGTCGAAGGCACGAACCAGTTCCCCGCGACCCTGAAGAAGCTGCGCCGCACACCGGTCACCGTGCGGTTTGGCCCCGCGTTCCGCTTCCGCACCGACGGGCGGACACGCATCCCGCGCGAAGAACTGGCCGCCATGACGCACGAGGCCATGAGCCAGATCGCCGCCCTGCTGCCGGAGCACCTGCGCGGCGCATATCGAGAGTCGGCGCAGGCGCCCGCAAGCCACCTGGAGTTCATCGACGAACCGCCGCAGCCGCTTTAGACGGTTTGCCCATTGCCGCACCGGGAGCCAGATCTATAATCCGGCCACGTTTCGTTTTGGCGTGTAAACGCGCTCAAAGAAATAGTAGAGGAGTCAAGCGGAATGGCTGCAGGACCAAACTACGCATTCTTCAAGGGCAAAATTGTTCCAATCGATGAAGCGAAGGTCAGTGTTATGACGCACGCGCTGAACTATGGAACCGGCGCGTTTGGCGGCGTGCGTGCCTACTGGAACGCCGAGGACGAAGACCTGTACATCTTCCGCCCCCTGGATCACTTCCGGCGCGTGCTGAATTCGGCCAGGCTGCTGATGATGGACCTGCCCTACACGCCCGAATCCATGCTGGACATCTTGCTGCAATTGCTGCGCAAAGAGGGCTTCCGCGAGGACGTGTATATCCGCCCGCTGGTTTACAAATCCTCGAACGTGATCGGCGTGCGCCTGCACAACCTCGAAGCCGAATTCACCATGTTCGCGCAGCCGTTCGGCAGCTACATCGAAGACGAAGAAGGCTCAAAAGTGACGTTTTCCGCGTGGCGGCGCGTCGATGACAACGCCATCCCAGCGCGCGGCAAAATTTCGGGGGCCTATGCGAATTCGGCCTTCATCAAAACGGACGCCATGCTGAACGGCTTCGACGAAGCCCTGGTGCTCAACGAAAACGGCCACATCTCGGAAGGCAGCGCAGAGAACTTCTTCATGGTGCGCGACGGCGTGGCGATCACCCCGCCCATCAACGCCAACATCCTGGAAGGCATCACCCGCCGCACGGTGCTTCAACTGCTGGCGGAAGAAATGAAAATGCCCGTGGTCGAGCGGGAGATCGATCGCACCGAAGTGTACCTGGCCGATGAAGCGTTCTTCTGCGGCACAGGGGTTCAGGTGGTGGCAATTGCCGAAGTCGATCACCGCCCGATTGGCACGGGCAAAATGGGTCCGGTCGTGCAGCAGCTACGCAGCCTGTACTTCGACCTCGTCCGCGGGAAGCTCAGCCAGCACCGTGATTGGAATGTGCCGGTGTATTGCACCAAGGGATAACCGGTCACGCAGGGCTATCTTCGCCAGAATCAGCACCATCCCGGCATTCTGAGCCGCGAACCCTAAATCGAGAAAAGCGCACGTCAGCGCAGTTGAGCTGACGTTGCGCTGATCGATGAACCACCGCGTGAACGCGTAAATGCCACCCGAAATCGCGGCCAGAATCCCGATGCCGCGCACCTTACCATTGCTCGTAGACCCCGCCACAGTTAACGGCGCAACCAGCATGATAATTCGGATGATATAAGTCCCAAAGAAGATCGCCTCGTGGCAGCGCTGAGGGGTATAGCGCCCGGCATCAAGCATATAGCCGAACGCGTAGACCTTGTCGATCACGACCGCCATAATGGTGATGATCGTGATGGTCGTCTGGAAGCTGGATCCGTCGGGCAGAACAAAGAGGATGATGACATTGAGGAGGAAAATCCAGTACAGCAAGAGATCCCAGTAAATTTTATCGGTAAGCCACAGCGCGTCGATCATTTGTTTGATTTCGGTCATTGAGTCCTTCCTTAACGCAGATCATGGGCAGTGCGATCACACAGCCCTGCCCAGCTCATTCTACTCGACATTGCAATGCAAGAGAAATCCGCTCGATGCGGCATCAAGAGCAGCCAGAGCGCCTAGCAGATCACTCCCGTGACTTGGCAGGCGTGGCCGAAGATGACGGCTCCTCCGCCCAGCGAGACTTGATCTGCGACAGCGGCACGCGAGCATAAAACGCGCGTGCCGGGGCGCGGTTCAAGTACCAGGTGGTATAAAGCGGAATGAGGGCCAATGCGGGAAGCTGGCACACCAGCCAACTGCGCAGTGCGGACTGTGCCAGCCCATCGTAGACGGGATTCGAGGGAGCCACTGCCGCATCGATGATGCGGTACAGGTTAATGGCGGTAACGATCAGGATCACGGTGATGAGGACGTAGCGAATCCAGGCGGGGCGTCCCCACCACGCCAGGATACACAGCGCCAGAATAACGCCGCCCACGCCGGCTTCGATCCAGGCCCATTGGCTGACGTCCGCGCCGCCCAGCACAAACGACTCTTCAGCCGTCATTGACAGGCGATGCACAAAATAGACTTCGAGCAGCGGCGCAATGCCGTATAAGATCGCCGTCGCCAAAAGAGCAATCGACAGCCCCAGGGGCCGGACCACGCGATCCGGCTGAGCCGATCTACCCGGCAGTTCTGCCATGCGATTTTGTCCCCGCCTGTTTCAAATATGCCAAACCATCAAGCTGCAGCGATCTTCACTGCGCGTCATCCTCGACCAACGGCTAAATGCCATTTTCCTCGCGCCACTGGCGGATGTCATCGGCGTGCTCCTGCTCGTGCCAGGTCGCGTTTTCCGCGACCAGGTAGCTCAGCGGCTCGCCTTCCATCCAGGGCCAGACACGGTTATCTTCCAGCGTACGCGTATCCAGGGCCTGAATCGCCCCGACAAGGTGCTTATGGACGCCGTAGAAATCTTCGAGAATGATATCCAACGGACGCGCGACATTGACGCGGTACTGCTCGTCGTTCCATTCGTCCAGATCTTCGATTTCCACGATCTGGGGCGCACGCCGTTTGTACTGGTCCAGCCGCGACAGCGTGGTGACCAGCTCGGCTTCCCACGCCACGAGGTGACCCAACACGTCCTTCACCGACCAGATCCCAACCGCGCCCACCTGAAGCATCTGCTCGTCCGTCAGGCCGTCGATGGCCTCAAGCAGGCTTGCGCGCGCGGCCTGCAGATCCTCAATGATGTCCGATTTCGCCATACGGCGGCACCCTTTCCGATCTCAACCCAGTCCGGCACGCAGGCAGCACGACGGCTGCCCCGGAGCGAATTATAGCACCGCTGCGAGCCGCCGCTCAACCTGTTTATCGCCGCAAAAAAGGGATGATGCCGTGCGTGCGGAGAATCGGCGTCAGGTTAAATGCAGGTGAAAAAGATTTAAACCTGACAGCCTGTGTGACTACCCTTCGGAGAGCGCCAGCGACACAAAAAACGTCGCGCCCTCGCCCGGAGCGCTCTCAGCCCAGGTGCGACCGCCATGCGCCAGCACGATGTGCCGCACGATCGCCAGCCCCAGGCCGGTCCCGGTGCTACGCGCCCGGTCCACCTGGAAGAAGCGCTCGAACAGACGCGGCAGATCTTCGCTGGGAATGCCGGGGCCGCTGTCTTTGACCATGATAATGGCTTCGTCCGCGCTGGTCGTCGCGCGCACCTCGATCTGGCCCAGTTCAGGGGTGAACTTGACCGCGTTGTGTATGATGTTCTTCAGCGCGCGCCGGATTTGCAGATCGTCGGCCAGCACGCAGATATTTTCCGGCACGTCAACCGTAATCGCCTGCTGCTTGTTTTCGACCAGCGGCAGCAGTTGATCGACCGTTCCCTGGACGATTTCCATCAGGTCACACGGCGTCAGCCGGACGGGCATCTGGCCGGATTCGATCAGCGCCAGATCGCGCATTTCCTGTACAAGCTGGGTGAGCGTATCCACCTCGCGCCGGATATCGGCGGTCATCTTGCGAACCCGCTTCGGCTTCTCCTTCACCGCGCTTTCGTACAGCGTATCGGCCAGCAGCCCGATCGTCGTGATCGGAGTGCTCAGCTCGTGGGAGATGTTCGACACCATCTCGCGGCGAGCGCGTTCGAGGCGCTGGAACTCGGTGACGTCGCGCAGGGTGAGGATTTCGAGGCTGCGATCGTCGTTTTGAACCACGACCGCCCGCGCGTTGAGGATCAGGTGTCCGTACTCGATCCGGCGCTCGACCCCTTCCCCGCCGCCGACGATGCGTGCATCCTGGCTCAGCATTTCCAGCTCTGGATGGCGCAGCGTTTCGGAAAGCAGCTTTCCCATCGGGTCACTGCCCGACAGCTCGGCGGCTTTCTCGTTCGCCAGAACGACCGATTGGCGCTCGTCGAGCACCAGCACCGCGTCGTCGATGACTTTCAAGAGGCCATCACGAAGCTGCTCGGAGCGCGTCAGCGACAGTTTCAGGCTCGCGCAGGTGCTCGCATAGGCTGCGGCCTGCTGCTGCAGGTGATACCACTTCCAACCCGCGACGCCCGCCGCCGCGAGTCCCGCCACAGCCAGCACCCAGGCAATTACTTCCGACATACGGTGCCCTTACCCTTCAAACCGGTAGCCCACCCCGCGTACGGTTACGATGCGCTGCGGGTTGGACGGATCTTCTTCGATCTTCTCGCGCAGCCAGCGGACGTGCACGTCCACCGTCTTGGTCTGGCCGCTGTAATCATAGCCCCACACACGCTCCAGCAGGAGATCGCGCGAGAGCACCGCGCCGCGATTGCGCATCAGAGTCGCCAGCAGGTCGAACTCCTTGTGCGTCATGCGCAGCTCGTCGGTGTTGCGCGTGACGCGCCGCGCAATCAGGTCCAGCGTCAGATCGCCGGATTCGAGGCGATCGATCACGGTATGGGTCGAGGACGGCGTGCGGCGCAAAATCGCCCGCACACGTGCAAGGAACTCGCCCAGGCTAAACGGCTTAACGATATAGTCGTCCGCGCCGATCTCCAGGCCGACGATGCGGTCCACTTCGCTGCCGCGCGCCGTCAGCATGATGATGGGCACATCCGATTCATTACGAATGATGCGGCATACCGACAGGCCGTCGAGCGTAGGCAGCATGACATCGAGTACGATCAGGTCCGGCGTCTTCTCGCGGGCCAGATTTAACGCGTCGCCCCCATCCCCGGTTTGGAGCACTTCATAGTCTTCTTTGGCGAGGTTATAAGCGAGCGTTTGGCGGAGCGTGTCGTCGTCTTCGACGAGCAGGATCTTCTTCATGGTCCCCTCATTTAACGCGCTGTTTTTGGTCCGCAGCTATCTTAACTCGGATTGGTCATTTTCGTATGAACGGTCACTTTAAACTTCTTTAAATGATTCTCCTCGTTACCCTAATTATGAGGCATCAAGGGGCAAAAAGGTTAAATCTTTTCAAAAATTGTAAAGAGGAAGCACTCGACCGCAGCATACAAAGCGCCGCAGCCTGTTCCGTGGACTGCGGCGCTTGATACCGGTGCGCAGGCGCTTCCGCTCGGCGGAGCGCACAAGCAGGTTCACCACTGGCGATGCAAGTGCCTGCGCTGGAACAACCAGATCCCGGCAGCGAAGTACAACAGCGACAGGATCAGCACTGCCGTCAGCTCGTACGTGACATCCTTCAGCCCCACTCCCAACGTCAACACCTTGTTCAGCGCGGCTACCGCATGCGTGGTAGGAAGCGCTTCATTGAGGCTGATGCCACGCCCACCAATATGGAACAACACCGTGCGCGGCATAGGGAAGACCGCCCCGGAGAAGAACATCATCAACATCAGTGGGAAGTTAGCGATCACAAACGCCTGCGTCACGGTGCGCGCGGCACACGCAACCAGCAGCCCCACGCCGACAACGGATAGACCGGTCACCACTGCCACCAGGATCGCCACGCCTACCGGCCCCTGGCTGCGAAAGCCCAACGCGATCGCCGTCAAGAAGGTCAGGAGCACCGCCGCCACACCGACGAGCACCTGCGCGGCGCTCAACCCGGCCAGAAAGTCGAAGGAGGTCACGCGGGTAAGCTGCAAGCGGCGCAATGTCTTCGCCTCGACTTCGTGCGCTACAGTCATCGCCACGGGAAACACGAGCATGATCACGGCGAAGATCAGCAGGCCCGGCACATACGTCTCGAACTCGGTACGCGTGGCGGACGCGCCAAGCGCCTCTTCACGGAAGCTCACCGGGCGCGGAGATCCGGTCATCGTCTCTATGTAACCATCCACACCCGCCCCGGCCAATACCGACGCAACCGCGTAGTAAGGGTTGGTGAGATCGCCCACCACGGTTACTTCAGCCGACCGGTCGCGCAGCCCCTGCGAGAAGCCTGCCGGGATCACCAGCAGCAGATCCGCATCCCGCTCGGACAGTTTGTGCTCAGCCGCCGCGCGGTCGTCCACGAACCGCACGTCGAGCATGGGCTGGCCGTCCGCATAGGTCACGCCGCGCAGCGCCGCCGAGATCTCTTCCCCGGCGTTCCAGGGCTGACCTTCCACCACCAAACCCACGTCCTGATTCAGCACCAGCACGGTATAGGTCGTCGAGCCGCCGCCGAGGAATGCCCAGTACAACACGACAAAAAACGGCGCACTGCTCAGCATCAGGACGAGTGTCATCTTATCCCGCCACTGTTCGATCAAGCTTTTGCGAATCACACTCAACAGCTTCATTCGCGCAGCCCCCGTCCCGTCATGGAGATGAACACATCCTCCAGCGAGCATTCGCGCAGCCGAATTTCTCCCGCCGACGCGCCGCAGGCACGCAGCGCATCGAGCACAGCAGGCAGCTGCTCGATCATGCCCGGTGCGCGCAGCACGACCGTATCGCGCGCCAGAGTCACGTCCGGCGTGATGCAGCGCAGCGCCGCCAGCAGCGGTCCGGTCTCCGGTGAATACACCGCCAGACCAATTTCAAGCACGTCACCTTCCCCGGCCTGCCGTTTGAGTGCGGTGGGCGTATCCAGCGCCAGCAGGCGGCCATGATCGATGATGGCAACCCGGTCGGCCAGCCGTTCGGCCTCGTCCATGTTGTGCGTGGTCAGGATAATCGTCTTCTGCCGTGCCAGGGTGAGAATATATTCCCGTACGAGTACGCGGCTTTGAGGATCGAGCCCGGCTTCCGGCTCGTCCAATACCAGGATGGGCGGATCGTGAACGAGCGCCATGATCAGGTTCAGGCGGCGCTGCATTCCTCCTGAAAGTGTCCGGGCACGCTTATGCCGTTTGTCCGCTAGCCCGACCGTTTCCAGCAGCACCTCACCGCGTGCGCGGGCCGCCCGGCGCGACATGTTATAAAGCGTGCCGATGAATTCGAGCTGTTCGAGGCAGGTCAGGTTGTCCCACAAGATGATCTCCTGCGGACATACACCCACCTGCGCGACGATTTCGGGGTCGCCATCGTGCACCGGCTGCCCATAGATCAGAATGCGGCCTGCGTCGGGTTTTGCCAGCCCGCACATCAGGTTGACCGAAGTCGTCTTGCCCGCACCGTTAGGACCGAGGAAACCGAAGATTTCGCCTTGCATGACGTCCAGCGTTAGATCGTCTACGGCGGTCAGCGCGCCATACCGCCGGGTCAGGTGTTCCGCGCGCAAAACAACCACCGCACGATCCGCTGGAAGTGAAGCCCGCTCATTCATAGAGCCACCCGGCCTCTCCGAAGCCCTGAGCCGCATCATAGGACCAGCGCCAGCACCACCGCCACGGTCGCCGCGACGGGCAGAATCCACAGGAGGCCGCCGGGATCCGCCGCGCCGCTGCCGATCCCCGTGAGGCGGATGCGCAGCACCGGAATCCCCTGGAGCCCGCCGCGCAGCACATCATCCGATGCGGTGAACGGGTTGAAGCCCATCATAAAGCCCGCAAATCCGCCATTTTTGAGAACCTGCCGGGCCGCACGCAGATACTCGTCGGGGGCGGTCACTTCCTCCGCGACACCCGCGACAGCCCCACCCGGCATGATCAATTCCAGGCCCGGATGGGCCTGCACGTTACGATACCAGTGCGCCACGCTGCCGAACCCGGCCAGGCAGTACACACAGCCGTCGATCACAGCATAGTTCACCGGCGCATAGCGCATCTTGCCCGATTTCCGCCCGATCGTCTTGAGCACCATGATGTAGCCGCTAAAGGGCGTTCCGAGCAGCGCGCCGAAGCCCAGGCGAAACATCGGGACCATGAAAAAGCGGTTGAGCACCTTGAAGAACCGGCGAAGCGCCACATCCCCAGACATCGAAACCTCCTCAAGCGAGAAGCACGGCACAACATCGGGTCACGAGCGGGGCGCAATCCCGTCCATGACCAGCGCCACAAACGCATCGAGCACCCGTTCGGGCAGCACGTCGCCGCCCGTGATCTGAAAATAGGCGTTGAGATACGGCAGAATCTGGCTGTCGCCAGCCACGATGCTGAGGCCGTGAATCAGCCGGGACGTCGCGTCCAGATCGATGTCGGGCCGGACCTCACCGCGCGCGATGGCCCCTTCCAGCATGGCCCGCACCAGCTCGCGCATCGTGGTAGCAACCGGCTGCACGATCCGTTCCAGCAGTTCCGAATCGCTGTGATACGCGGCCCGCGCAAAAAACTGGATCAGTCCGAGCTGCGTCTGGCTCCACTCCACCCCGCCGGACAGATACAAACGCAGCCCCTGGTCGAACGGCAGCGCGATCAGGTAGGGGCGGAAGCTCTCAAACGCGTCACTCATGTAGCGCACGCACAGGGTCACCGCGAAATCGAGCATGCCATCGCGGCTGCCAAAGTAGGTGTAAAGCGATCCCACCGCGACCCCCGCCCGTTCGGCTACATGCTTGATGTTGATCGCCGTGGGACCGCGCTCGCTCGCTTCATCGAGCACGGCGTGGATCACGGCCATCTGGCGTTCGGCGTCGAGCCGCCGGAAGGTGCGCGTCACCAGCCCTTCCTGCTCAAGTTCGGCAATGTGCGATTGAAGCTGCGGCCAGTCGGAGAGCGTCATAATGTTTCCTTATTGAACTGAACCTACAATTCATATTTTATGAACCTTTAGTTCATATTGCACCTGTCGTAATAGCCCCTAAACCCGTGACGTTCGTCACTTGTGACGAAGGGCCATTTTGATGATTATGATTTCATAAATTGAAACGAAGGTGATGCTCCATGACTCCAACCCCGATCCGCTCGCTCACCCCACTTCCGCGCAGCGACGAAGCACGCTGCCGGATCTGCCCACCGGAACGCGTCTGCGCGTGGGACTGCATCCAGGGGGCAAACGCCGAAGAAATCGTCATCAACTCGCTGCTGGAACAACGCGCGAGTTCTGCGCCGGACATCGCGACGCCATCCGGCACGGACGACACCAGCCGCGCGTTGTGGGAGGTTTACAACAGCTAACGAGCGAGCCGGGAAATCCATGTTTCCGCCGCACCAAACTAGACCGCTGTCACCCCTTATTCAACTACTGGCGTTAAGAGGACCCTATGCCCATTTTTACCCCTGGCCGCCGCTGGCAGCCTCCGTTCTACCCGTTTAAGCGCGAGCCATTGGGACGCCGGCTGCTCGCTGCCGCCGAGCGTTTGGTCAAAGGCCCCGCGTTCGGCTGCCGGATGTGCGGCAACTGTTTGCTGCAAGAAACCGCGTTCATCTGCCCGATGGAATGCCCGAAGGGCATCCGCAACGGGCCGTGCGGCGGCTCGACCGAAGCGCACTGTTACGTCGATGAGACGCGCCCGTGCATCTGGTACAAGATCTACGACCGTTCATTTGCGATGGGGCGGCAGGAAAAACTGCTCGAAGTGCTACCCCCGCTCGACTGGAACAAGGTCGGCACGGAAACGTGGGGCGACGTGGTACAGCAGGTGCGCGCCGTGGGCGTAAAGACGGTGGCCACCGGCCTGATCGCGCGGGACCCGGCCCGCCGCGCGCAGACATGGGACGCCGTGTTCCGCCCCGTGCGCCAGCCGGACTGGTGGCAGGGCGACTCGACCTATCACGCCCCGGCCTATAGCGAGCCGCTCTCGCAGTTGGAGCGGGATCTGCGCGCCGGGCAGTTCGTTGTCACCGCCGAGGTCGGCCCGCCGTTGAGCACCGCCACCGGCAAGCTGACGCGGAACATCGAGATGATCCGCCCCTACGTGAGCGCGGTCAACTTCACCGACAACCCCTCCGCCACGGCGCGCATGTCGAGCATCGCGTGCAGCGTGCTGGCGAAAGAAGCGGGCGCGGAACCCGTCATGCAGATCGCCGCGCGCGACCGGACGCGCACCGGCTTGCAGTCCGAGGCAATCGGCGCCAGTACGCTCGGCATCCGCAACGTGCTGTGCCTTTCGGGCGATTCGGGGCGCATGGGGCCATCACCGATGGGCCGCCTGGATGTCGTGGATCTCGACTCGGTGCAAATGCTGTGGATTCTGCGCCGGATGCGCGACGAAGGGCGCTACCTGGATGGGCGCGACCTGAAGAACCCGCCGCAGTTTTTCCTGGGTGCGGCGGCGTCGCCCTTCGCCTCCCGGCCCGACTTCCAGGCCCTGCGCGAACAGAAGAAGGTAAACGCGGGCGCGCAGTTCTTCCAGACGAACTGTATCTTCGACCTCGGCGGGCTGGAAGTGTGGCTCAACGCCCTGGCGCAGCGCGATGTGCTCGGCAAGGTATATATTCTGGCCGGGATCGCGCCGGTCAAGTCGTTCAAGATGGCGACGTACATGAACGACAGCGTGCCGGGCGTGAGCATCCCGAAGCCCATTCTTAAGCGCCTGGAAGCGGCGGGTGACGGCGTGCAGGAAGAAGGCGTCGCCATCGCGCTGGAACTGATCGAAGGCGTGCGCAAGCTGCAAGGCATCCACGGCGTGCACCTGATGGCCGTCGGCTGGGAAGAAATCGTGCCGCGTATCATCACCGAAGCGGGATTAGCCCCGGAGCCGCAAAAAGCCGTGTCCTGAACGGGCAGCACATCACGGAACGAACAGGCCGGGAATTCCCGGCCTATTTTTTGCTGCCGAGCGCGCCCACGATCCCACCCTTGCCGCCCGCCATAATTCGTAGACAATGAGCGGACGCGCGGCGTTATACTACACTTTTGAGCGCCTTTAGAAACGAGACTTCTTTATGCCCGATCAAGTGATCCTCGCCATCGACAACGGGACCCAAAGTGTGCGCGCGCTGCTGTTCGGGTTGGACGGCACACTGATCGCCAAGTCGCGCGTGCCCATCGAGCCGTACTTTTCGCAGCATCCCGGCTGGGCGGAACAGCATCCCGAATATTTCTGGACCTCGCTGTGCCATGCCTGCCAGCAGCTCTGGCGGCAGACGGACGTGCCAAAATCCGCCATTGCGGGCGTGACGCTGACCACGCAGCGCGCGACGATGGTCAACGTGGACCGCGACGGCAAGCCGCTGCGCCCGGCGATGGTCTGGCTTGACCAGCGCCGCACCGAGGGGCTACCGCCGATCGGCGGCTATTGGGGTGCGCTGTTCAAACTGGTGCGCATGTCCGGCACGGTCGCGTACTTTCAGGCCGAAGCCGAAGCAAACTGGATCCGCCATCACCAGCCGGAACTCTGGGACAAGACCTACAAATTTCTGCTGCTTTCCGGCTATCTCACCTACCGCCTGACCGGGCACTTCGTCGATTCGACCGGGTGCCAGGTAGGATATTTTCCGTTCGACTATAAGAAGCTGTGCTGGGCGTCCCCGCGTGACTGGAAGTGGCAGGCCGTGCCGATGGATCGCGCCCAGCTTCCCGATCTGGTCCGGCCCGGCGAAATGCTCGGCACAATCACGGCGGACGCTGCCGAGGCGACGGGCATCCCTGCCGGGCTGCCGCTGATCGCCGCCGCCGCCGACAAAGCGTGCGAAGTACTCGGCTCCGGCTGCCTGGAGCCGCACGTCGGCTGCCTGAGCTACGGCACCACGGCCACAATCAACACCACGCATCGCAAGTACGTCGAGGCGATCCCGCTCGTGCCGCCCTTCCCGTCTGCCGTGCCGGGCGCGTACAGCCTGGAGATCCAGATCTATCGCGGCTACTGGATGGTAAGCTGGTTCAAACAGGAATTCGGCTACCGGGAGATGCTGATCGCGGAGGAAATGGCCGTCGAGCCGGAAGTGCTGCTGGACGAGCTGGCAAGCGAGGTCCCGCCGGGATCGATGGGGCTGCTCTTGCAGCCGTACTGGTCGCCGGGCGTCAAAATTCCGGGGCCGGAGGCGCGCGGCGCGATCATCGGCTTCAGCGACGTGCACACCCGCGCCCACATCTACCGGGCGATTCTGGAAGGGCTGGCCTATGCGCTGCGCGAGGGCAAAGAGCGCACCGAGAAACGCAGCCACGTGCCGATCACCGAGCTGCGCGTGTCCGGCGGGGGATCGCAGAGCGACGGCGCGTTACAACTAACGGCAGACATCTTCGGGCTGCCGACCGCCCGTCCGCACACCTACGAGACGTCCGGCCTGGGCGCGGCCATCGACGCGGCGGTGGGGCTACGCCTGCATCCCGACTTCGACACGGCCATCCGCGATATGACGCGTGTGAGCCGCGTCTTCGAGCCGGACCCCAAAACGCAGGCGATCTACGACCAGCTTTATCACCGCGTCTATAAGAAGATGTATAGCCACTTACAGCCGCTGTACAAGGCGATCCGGGACATCACCAACCCGGAATGAGCGCGTCGCCCGCTACGACACGGGCGGCACGAGCGCGCGCTCGAACGTGAGATCGTGCACGTCGCTGCTGGCGCTAACGGTGATCGGCGCGGTCAGCGTCGCACGGTCCACGAAGCACAGGGTCTCGTTGACCCCTTCGCACCAATAGGTCGTCATCTCAGCCGAAAGCTCGGTCTGGCCCTCGACAAACGTCACGGGCACATCAACCGGCATTTCCGGCAGCTTGATGCGGATGTCCTGTGAATCGGCGGGAATCTGCGCGATAGGATCGTCGGACCAGATCAGCGTAAAAGGGGCCTGCCCGTTGAGCTTGTAACCTTCGGGCATAGTGACATTGACGCGAATCGTGCCCTTGCCGGGCGCGACGGTCTGCGGCGGCAGCGCCACTACGGCGTCGTCCGGCATGCTGAACAACGCGTCGTCCGTTGGGATCGACACGGCGGGAACTTCGGTCACCAACTCGGTTGCTTCGGGCGATGCCACGGCGGGCGCGACGGTCGGCATGGCCGGCTGATCCTGTGCCTCGTCGTCGTCATTTCCACAGGCGGCCAGCACCATCGCCAGCGCCGCCACCATCACCAAACCCCAATACAGTCGCTTCATCGTCACAACCCTCGCTCTGCGTCCAATTACAACGGTTACACATGCTCGCGCTGCCAGGAAACCCCGGCGCGCGGTTCATTCTATCCCGCGCGGCCCGCCTCGACCACCTGACGGTACGCGGCCAGCGTGCCTTCCGCCGTGCGCCGCCACGTAAACCCGGCGGCGCGTTCCAGACCGCGCGCCCGCAAATCCGCCGCGAAGTTCGCATCGGTCAGCAGCGACAGGATCGCACCGCCCATCGCGCGCGAATCGTCCGGCGCGACGAGGTACGCCGCGTCGCCCGTCACTTCGGGAATCGAGGAAACGCCGCTCGCCACGACCGGCGTACCGCTCGCCATCGCCTCCAGCGGGCCGAGACCGAACCCTTCCAGGCGGCTGGGGAACGCGAACACGGTCGCCAGCCGGTACAACGCGGGCTTATCCGCCTCGTCGATGGGGCCGGTCCACTCTACCACACCGCCCAGCCCCAGCCCATCGATCGTCGCGGGCAGATCGGGGAAGCGCGCCGTGCCCCAGGCTGCAGGCGGATGCCCTGCCAGCACCAGAGGCACGTTCTCGCCAACGGCCTGCACGACAAACGTATAGGCCGACAGCAGCATCCGCACATTCTTGTGCGCCACGAACGAGCCGAGATAGAGCACGAACTCGTCCGGCAGGTTGTACTTCTCGCGTACGGCCCGATCCGCGCCGCGGTCGCCTTCCGCGTGATAACGCTCGTCGGCGGCCAGCGGCGTGACCGTGATGCGCTCCGGTGAGATGCTCAGCTCGCGCGCAATATCGATCTTGCTCGCTTTCGAGATAGTGAGCACGTGCGCCGATCCGCGCGCCGCCGCGCTCACCAACCCAGTGTAGAGGCGGTTCATCGCCCCGGCGCGGTATTCCGGCAGCAGTACCGGGATCATATCCAACACGCTGGTCACCAGCGGCGCGCTGATGCGCAGCGGCGGCCCCCAATAGGGCACGTGCGCCACGTCCGCGCCCAGCCGCGCCACCGCGTGCGGAAAACTGCGCTGCTCGAACCATACTTTGCCCGGATGCCCGCCGAACCGCGCGGCAGCAGGCAGCACGTCCACGTTTGGCGGCAAATCGTCCAGGGTGCGAATGTGCGCGGGCACCACCAGCGACAGCCGCAGGTCGGGCGCGAGATCGCGCAGCCCGCCAAGCAGCCGCCGCAGATACTGCCCGCTGCCGGTATAGGGTTGATCCCAGAACCAGCCGTTGAACGCCACGTGCATCGTCAAACCACCGTTACTCCGCCTCGTAGCCGTGCGGGTGTGTGGTGTGCCACGTCCAGGCCATCCCGACGATGTCGCGCAAGTCCGGGTAGCGCGGCTCCCAACCAAGCTCCTGCATGATGCGCTCGGACGACGCGACCAGCATATCCGCGTCACCGGGGCGGCGCGGCGCTTCGACCGCCGGGAAGTCGATCCCGGTCACCTGCCGCGCCACGTCGATCACCTCACGCACGCTGTAGCCGCGTCCGTTGCCCAGATTGTAGATCATGCGATCGCGCTGCGGGCTGAGCGCTTCGAGCGCCAGGACGTGCGCCGTGGCGAGGTCCTCGATGTGCACGTAGTCGCGGATGCACGAGCCGTCGGGCGTGTTGTAGTCCGTGCCGTAGATGTAAATCGCGTCGCGCTGGCCGAGCGGAACCTGAAGCGTGAGCGGGATCAGGTGTGTTTCCGGCTGATGGGCCTCGCCGCGCATGGGCGTGCCGTTCATGTCCAGCATCGCGCCGCAGGCGTTGAAATAGCGCAGCGCGGCAAACTGTAAATCCGCGACGCGGTTATACCACGTCAGAATGCGCTCGATCATCAGCTTGGTTTCGCCGTAAACGTTGGCCGGGCCGACCGGATCGTCTTCGACGATCGGGCCGTCCTTGCTGGCGTACACGCCCGCCGACGACGAAAACAGCAGCTTCTTCACGCCGTTTTTGATCATCGCGTCGAGCAGGTTGTTGGTATAGGCCACGTTGTTGCGGAAATACTTGGCCGGTTCCTGCATCGATTCGCCCGCCTCGATAAACGCGGCGAAGTGCGCCACCGCGTCGATCTTCAGCGTTTGGAACAGCACGTCCAGCGCGGCGGTGTCGGCCAGATCGCCCTGCACGAAAGCCGCTCCCGCCGGGATCGCCTCGCGGTGCCCCTTGATCAGACTGTCGAATACCGTTACCGAATGGCCCGCGCGCAAGAAATAGGCGGCGGTCGCCGAGCCGACGTACCCCGCCCCACCCGTTACGAGAATGTGCATGGTGTGCTCCGCTGTAAACTGCATGCGCCCGGCGCTCATCACAACCCGCCGGAAGGTAGACCCCGATAATTCTGCCGTTTAATAGGCGTTTCAGCCAGCGAAACCATTAATGTTTTCTAAAAATCGCGTGAGGGGCCTAAAGCGGCGCTACAATAGGATTGGTATCCTTTTTGGCGATGGTATCCGGTGGAAGTGACTATGGACGACCTGACAACTCCTGAGTATCACGACGACGACCTCGACTATTTGTGGGATACGCAGCCCACGGAGATCCCCCCACAAGAGCCAGCGCCCGACCTCAAACGCCCGCCGCTGCCGATCGGGCAGTGGCTCAAAGAAGCCGTACAGCTCGTGCTGATCGTCGTGTTGGTGCGCGTCGGCATGGACACCTTCCTGCCGCGCTACGTCGTAGACGGCGCCAGCATGGAGCCGACCTTTTACACCAGCGACCGCGTGATCGTGGATCGCCTGACGATGCTGCTCTCCGGCCCGGCACGCGGCGACGTCATCGTGCTCGATTCGCCGCGCACGCGTGACGAGCTGCTGATCAAGCGCGTCATCGGCCTGCCCGGCGAGCACATCGTCATCCGCGAGGGCCGCGTGTATGTGGACGGTGTGGAGCTTGAGGAAAGCTACGTCAAGGAATACTGCACCTACAGCTCGTGCGACGGCGAGTGGCAGCTTGCCAGCGACGAATATTTCGTCCTGGGCGACAACCGCAGCCACAGCCTCGACAGCCATTCGTTCGGCCCGGTGAAAGCCTCGACCATCGTCGGCATCGCACGGGTGCGCTACTGGCCGCCCACCAAAGCGGACGTTCTCAGCGCGCCGGATTACGTCGAAACGCCGACGCCGGTCACGCCGTAAATCCGCAGTAGTGCGCACGTGAACTTTTTGTAAGGGGCGTATTGGTATACGCCCCTACTTTTTTGTCCGCGCGGCAGCTCAGCTACGATCCGCGCACCTCGACCACGACGCCGTCCTCGGCCCAGTTATACAGCGTCCGCGCGTTTTCCAGGCTCAGCAGCACGCAGCCATACGTGACCGGCGTGCCCAGATCGCCCTCCCACAGCAGGTAACCGCCGCCGCGCGTCGGGAAGCCGTGAAAGCCATTCCACAGGTCCATGTTCGGCCCTGGATGATAGAAGCCCATGAAGTCCGGCATATAGAGGTTCCACTGCTCCGCGTAGGCGTTCTCGTCGTGCGTCTGCACCTGGAACGTGCCCAGCGCGGTCGGGCTGGTTGGCAAGCCGGTGGAGATCACCCAGTCGAACACGACCTGCCCGTTTTCGTAGGCCCAGAGGTGCTGCTGGCCCCGGCTGACCACAATACGCTTGGACGGGATCGGGTCCATCGGCACGAGAATATCTTTGGACGGCAGCACCAGCTCTTGCCCCGAACTGAGCGCATCGACATTGATGCCGGGATTCGCGGCCTGGATAAAGGGATAGGGGATGCCCACCTGCTCCCCGATGCTGGCAAGGGTCTGCCCGCCCTGCACGGTGTACGTCGTCTCGTGATGCCACACGCGCACCGTCGCGGCGGTCTGGCCCTGCGCGATAGCCGCCTGCATATCCGCGACGGCGTCCTCCACGTCGATGTAACGCTCGTCGCCAAAGGCCGCGCTACTTTGCAGAAATCCAGTCGGCCCCGCGCTGTTCATCGCCAGCACCAGCCCGGTCGAGCTACTCGAATCGCTGCTTGCCTCCAACCAGCCCGCCCACTGATCCGGTGGCGCGGACCAGTGCTGCCACTCGTCGCGGATCGGATCGTAGGCGTCCACCTGGAACGGGCTGGACAGCAGCGCGTTGGCCTGCGCCACCAGCGGCGTCGCATCGGTGATAGTTGGCTGCGTCGGGATCATGACCAGATCGAGCGCCCCGTCGGCCAGCTCACCCGCCGCATCAATCTGGAGCAGCCGCACGGTCTGCGCCACGTCCAGGGTGCGCCCATCGCTGGCAGGCGTCGCCTGGGCCTGTCCATTCACCAGCCGCACGCCCGCGTTCGCCGCCGGAACGTCGATCGTCTCTTTTGCTGCGTCCAGATAATCCGCCGCGCGGTTCAAATCGATCGCCAGCACCGGCGCAACCTCCACACCGCCCGCCAACGCGCGGAACAGCCCCGACATCCCGCCTTCGGAGCGGCCCCACTCGCGTGCCTGGGCCGCCGTCGCGGACGCATCGAGCACGATACCGATCTCCCCCGGCGCGGCGGTCCAGCTTCGCGCGCCGTCACGGATCACGATGCCGTCGCTGTTCCACGCCGCCGCGAGCGTCTCCGCCGCGCGCGCTTCGGACAGGTTGCCCACGTCCACACCCCCCGCGCTGACGCCGGGCAGCACCCGGTCCGATCCCAGCAGCACCGCCAGCCCTGCGACCAGGGCCAACGCGCACAATCCAACCAGCGCCAGCGACAGCCCGCCGCCGATCAGTGCCAGCATTTTCACGCGCGGGCGCGCGGTGCGCCGCCGAGGGGCAGGAGGCCGGTGGCCGTTCGAG
>NZ_DAISHJ010000042.1:0-35315 GCF_036822615.1 Aggregatilinea sp.
GCGGCGTGCCTTCGCGCTCGCCGCCAACCTCGTAGCCTTCCGCCTCGCCCTCGCCCACAGCGGCCCGGAACGCCCGCGCCAGCTCGCCCGCGGACTGGTAGCGCTTGGGCGGGTCCTTTTCGAGCGCTTTCATCAGGCAGGCTTCCACCGCAGGCGGCAGACCCGGCATAATCTCGCGCGGTGGGGTCGGCAGGTCGTTGAGATGCTTGTACATCAGGCTGTAGGGCGTCTCGGAATCGAACGGCGGCTGGCCGAGCACCATCTCGTACAGCATCACGCCGAGCGCGTAGACGTCCGTGCGGGCGTCCACCTCGCCGCCGCGCCACTGCTCCGGCGACATGTACGCGGGCGTGCCGAGCACCGCGCCGGAGGCCGTAAGCTGCTGCGAGGAAGCGATCAGCTTCGCCAGCCCGAAGTCCATGAGGTACGTGTTATCCCAGGCGTCGATCAGGACGTTATTGGGCTTGAGGTCGCGGTGGATGATCCCGCGCGAGTGGGCATAGTCGAGCGCTTCCCCGATCTGCCCGGTGAAGCGTGCCGCTTCTTTCAGCGAAAGCTGCCCGCGCTGCAAGCGCTCGAACAGCGTTTCGCCCTCCACCAGCCGCATCACGATGTAAAAATAGTCGCCGTCATGGCCGTAGTCGTGCACGGGCAGAATGCGCGGGTGTTCCAGGTGAGCGATCACGTGCGCTTCTTGCTCGAAGCGGCTGACGAACTGCGGATTCGAGGCCAGCTCGACGCTCATCACCTTGATCGCCACGTCGCGCTGCATATTGAGTTGGTGCGCCCGGTAGACGGTCGCCATACCGCCCCGACCGAGGCGGCCTACAATCTCGTAATTTCCCAGCGTCCGCGCCAGCAGCGGATCGGTGCTCATACCGTTAAATCCTCTCGCCGCCCCGTGCCGCCCGTCATCCGGCGGCTGGCAGCGTTATGCCGCACTTGGTGTCTATTCCCAATACGCGCAGGTGCGCGCAAAGTAGCGGTTGTTAAACCACGCGTAGCAATCAACGCGTAGGGGCGGGGCTTGCTCCGCCCGGCTTTTGCTTGCCGGAGCCCCTCGCAGCACGTGTTGCGCGGGGATATTTCCCCCTTCCCTCCGCTTGCGTGGGGGAAGGGGCCAGGGGATGGGGGCAGCGCGTAAATTGCCGCATCTAACAGGCAACGCGCATCAACCCCGCCCTCGCCCGTCTTCGGACACCAACAATCCGCCCCTACGCGCCGTTGGCCTGACGGCGCGCGGCCATCATCAGGCCGATCATCGTCTTGCCGTCCTCGAACTCGCCGTTGTCCACGCGCCGCAGCGCCTCGTCGAGCGGGATCATCTCGATTTCCAGAAACTCGTCTTCGTCCAGGTCCAGCCGCGAGCTTTCCAGCTCCGTCGCCAGATAGAGGTGAATGTACTCGGTCGTGTAGCCGGGCGCGGTGTAATGCCCGCCCAGCCGCACCAGCTTGCCGGGCTTGAACCCGATCTCTTCCTGAAGCTCGCGGGCGGCGGCTTCGGCGGGATCTTCGCCGCCGTGCAGGGTGCCCGCCGGAATTTCGAGCGTGATCTTGTTCGCCGCCAGCCGGAACTGCCGGACCATCACCACGCGCCCATCGTCCAGCAGCGGGATCATCGCCACCGCGCCGGGATGCTGCACGATCTCGCGCTGGGCTTCCGCGCCGTTGGGCAGCTTGACCGTGTCCACGTGCAGATCGATCAATCTGCCGTTGAAGACCGTTTTAGATGCCGTGACCTGCTCGCTGAGTCGATCCATGACTATCACCTGTTTCTGGCTGCGGTTGATACCTTTATTGTATCCAAAAAAAGAGAGCGACACCGTCCAGCGACGCCGCTCCCCACATCAATTGTCGCTGAACGCGCTAGCCCGTCGTCGCCCCTTGCGGCGCGAGGGTCGGGAACGGGGTCGCGGTGGGCACCACCGGAGCCGCCGTCGGTACGACGGTGGTCGTGGTGCGCGGGATCACCAGCTCCTGCCCGACGCTGATCAGGTTCATATTCGCGGCAGACATCCCATTCGCTGCCAACAGCTCGGACATGGTGATGCCGTACTGGAGCGAAATGCGGTAGATATTCTCGCCCGCCTGGACCACGTGCACGGTCGGTCCGCCGGTTGTGGTGGTCGTCTGGCCGCCCTGGCCGCTGGTATCGGTCGTCGTCGTGGTTGTGGTCGCCGCCTGCGGGCACGGCACGGTGAGCGAATCGCCTGCTTTGATCAGGTCCGGGTTGGTGATGTTGTTAGCCTGCGCCATCTGCTGCGTGGTGACACCGTACTGAACCGCGATGTACGAAAGCGTCTCGCCGGGGGTGATCAAATGCTGGCCGCAGTTCGCCGGAGCGGGCGTCACCGTCGGCGTGGCGGTAGGCAGCACCTGCTGCTGTGTGGTAACACCGGGCTGCTGTAGATCGGTCTGGCCGCCCTGCCCATCCGCTGCCAGCGGCGGCAGGATCGTGCCGAGCGTCGCGGCGGCGCGGGCCGTCGCCTGATAAACGACCGAGGTCGCCGTCATCTGGTTGGTGGTCAGCGTGGGCTGCTGCGCGATGGCGATCGGCGTCTCCGCCGGCAGATCGGCCTGCCCGCCCTGGCCGTCCACGATGCCCGCCTGAGTCGTCTGTTCCGCCAGCGGAATCGCTTCCTGGCCCCCGCCGGTCAGAGACGGCGTGAAGGTCGGGAACGGGCGGTCGAACGGAACCGGGCTGGCCCCCGCTGGAATGCCGAACAGGGGATTAGTCGTCGGCGTCGCCGTGGGCTGGAATGTGGCGGTGATGATAATCGGCGTCTGGGTCGGCTGCGGCGTCGGTGACGACGTGGGCAGCGGCGTATTGGTCGGCAGCGGCCTTTCGGTGAAGGTCGGGACCATCGCCACGACCTGCGTTTGGGTCGGCAGATCCTGTGCCTGCGCGCCGCCCTGGCCGTCGGGCATCGCCGCGACTTCTTCTGTTTCGGCGGGCAGCGGCGATGGCGGCAGCGTCACCTGTTCCGCCGTAGGCGATCCGATCACTTCTTCGGTCACCACCGGCACCTGCTCGATCACCGCTTCGGTGACCTCAGCCACGACTTCGGTTGCGGCTGGCGGCTCCGTCGGTAGGGGAGCCAGGGTGTTTGTCGCGGCACTGCCGGCCTGCCCCACCGCGGTTGGCTCCAGATCCTGTCCGGCTGGCCGGTAGCAAGCCGACAGGATCAGCATGCCCATTAGGGCCAGCCCTACCGCGTGACGTCTATTTGCCCGCATCGTCTTCTCTCCTGCAAGCTTGGTCCGCCAAGCCATTTCCCATCACAAAGGGGTGTCTGGCAGTTTACCATCAGTGAATTGGCTGCACAAGCGTCGCGGAAGTCCTAGTGCCCCGCACGGGACCGGATCGGAAGCGAAGCCCGCCATTGAAAACCGGGGTCGGCTATGCTACAATGCTCGCCGCCAAAGGCTGACCTTTTTTTCCTGTGGCCGCCTTGATGATACGTTGATTATACGCCAATTAACGGGCGGCCCGCTACGAGCCGCGTAAGTGTAAAGGAACCATCCAATGACCGACCTTATTCAGGCCCTGCAAGTCACACGCACCGATCTTCCCCAACTGGCTCCGGGTGACACGGTGCGCGTTCACGTCCGCATCGTCGAAGGCAACCGCGAGCGTATCCAGGTCTTCCAGGGCGTGATCATTCGCCTGCGCAAGGGCGGCAACGATGCCAACTTCACCGTGCGCCGCATGGCAAGCCACGGCGTCGGTGTTGAGCGTACCTTCCTGCTCAACAGCCCGCGCGTCGAGAAGATCGAAGTCATGCGCCATGCCAAGGTGCGCCGCGCCCAGCTCTACTACATGCGCGACCGCCAGGGCAAGGCTGCCCGCCTGAAGGAACGCCGCGGCTAGTTCGCGCTGCTCCTCCGATCGCTGCACCTGACAGCCTGTGCTTTCGCCACAGGCTTTTTGGGTTTTAAAGGCAAAAACGCGGTTTTAACAGGCCGCTGAGCGGAAACCCCGCCCTCAGCGCCGGGCGAACGCGGGGCAGCAGGCAGGGACGGAGCCGCGTTCTGGCCTACAATGGGCATAACACACGCTTGGGATCGCCACCGCACCGATTCGGGAGATCGCTGTTATGCGCCGGGCCACCCTTTCACGACTTCCCATCCTCGCCCCACTGCTGGCGGTAATCCTGCTGTTGGGCGCGTTCCGCACCGGGACTCCTCACGCCGCTTACCTGAACGCTGTTGCGTCGCCCTCGCCCACGCCCGCAACCGGCTGGATCGCGCCGGACGGCGCGCCCGCCGCGCTGATCCTGCGCTACTGGGGACCGGAGCGCCAGCCGGGACCGTATTCCGCGCCCAACCTGATCCCGCCGCTGCAACTCTGGGCGGACGGGCGCATCGTGTGGCTGGCGAGCGAGACCCCGTACTATGAGCGCGTCATGATGGAAGGCCGCTTGCCGCCCGACGTGATGCAAACCCTGCTCCAGCAGGTGATCGCGTCCGGCTTCGGCACGTGGGACACGCGTTACGCCGAAGCCGCGCCGCTGCCCGTCACCTATCTGGTGATCGATCTGCCCGACGCCGCCCCCAAACAGGTCGCCGTCTCCACGCAGGGGCCGCCCGGTTTCCAGGCACTGCTCGAAACAATCCTCGCCCTGCCGGAACAAGCGGTAGACGTGCGCGGCTACGTGCCGGAGCGGGCATACCTGTGGCTGCACGGCCCGATGGCCGCCGAGTACAATCCCGATCCGGCGGAAATGGCGCGCCTGGCCGTGGACGTAGACGCCGAGGCCGCCGCGGTGGGTGTCGAGATCGAGGGCGAGACGCTGCGGGATCTGTGGGCGCGCGTGAACGGCGCGCCCGCCAACCCGATCAACGTGGCGGTCGAGGGGCGCGTGTACTTCGTCACGCTGGCGATCCCCGGCGTCTCGCTGTGCATGGATACGCCAGACCCGGCGTTCGACGTGCGCTGGATCTGCCCGGCGCTGCCCGCCGCCGGCTGAGCCGCCTGCCCGTTCCTCTAACACGACGCTTATGGCAGGATTAGGTGAGATTTCATACAATCGATTTAGTTCTAGGTTATGTGTGACTTCACCTATGCACGGTCAACCGGATGGCACCGCGTATCTAGAAGGAGATTTTGAATCATGGACAAGCAAGCACTGATTGATGCGCTGAACGAAGATCTCTCGGGCGAGCTGCAAGCGATTATTCAGTACCTCACCTACTCGTCCCGCGTGACCGGCCCCTGGCGTCCCCAGTTGGTCACGTTCATGCAGGCCGAGATCCCGGATGAACTGGGCCACGCGCAGTTCCTGGCCGACAAAATCGCGTCCCTGGGCGGCGTTCCGACGACCACCGCGCGCGCCGTGCCGGATGCCGCCGACCCGCACAGCATGCTCGAAGCCATTCTCGAAGCCGAACGCGGCGCGATCAAGGGCTACACCGAGCGCGCCAAGCAGGCCGAGGAATATGGCGACAAGGGCCTGACCGTCCAGCTTGAAAATATGATCCTGGATGAGACCGGCCACGCGGAAGAAACCGCCAAACTGCTGAAGAACTGGCAGTAAGTCCATCCCGGCTTCCATCGCAGACTCAGGAGCGGGCGCTCAAGGCGTTCGCTCCTTTTTCTTTTTACTTGTTTTTTGCGCCAACGCAGCAACTTTGGCACGAAGGCCCGCGTACTATCCAGTGAGGCAGCAGCACGGGCGCACTTTCCACCCCAAGTACCACACCACTGATTCCCCGGCCCGGCTGCGCCGCATTCGTACAATCCATCAGGGGGACCCTATGACCATCACCTTTTCGCGCCGTAAGCGCGCCTTCCGCTGGCTGGGTGTGTTGTTCGTCCTGGTCATCATCGGCTTATACGTCGTTTTCCCGGTCGTGATGGGCATCGTCGCCGTCTTCCCGATCAAGGACTCAGTCGGGGTCGCGCCGGACGGGTTCAACGAGATCGCGCTGGAAACGAGCGACGGTGTCACGCTGGCGGGCTGGTACACGCCGACCCGAAACGGCGCAGCGATCGTCCTCGTGCACGGCGCGGGCAACTCCCGCGAGGGCGTGCGGCGCTACGCGGATCTGCTGGCGGGGCACGGCTACGGCGTGCTGGCGATCGATCTGCGCGGGCACGGCGAAAGCGAAGGCGCGGTCAATAAGCTGGGCTGGCAGGGCACGCGTGACATCGAAGCCGCCGCCGCGTATCTCCAGTCACAGCCGGGCGTGGAACGCATCGGCGCGCTGGGCCTGTCGATGGGCGGCGAGGTGCTGCTGGGCGCGGCGTCCACCGTTCCCGCGATGCAGGCCATCGTGGCGGACGGCGCGACCCGCCGCTGTACCGAAGAACTGCGCGCGCTGCCCTCCGAGCGGTCGCTGGTGCGCAGCTACACGGCGCGCGTGATGTACGCCACGGTGCAGGTGCTCACCGGGGACGATCCGCCGGAGCCGCCGCTGCTGAACTCGATGCAGCAGGCGGAAAACACCCGCTTTTACCTGATCGCGGGCGGCAGCAACGCGCTGGAAGTGGACTTCAACGAGCTGTTCGCGGAGACGCTTGGCGCGCGGGCCGAACTGTGGGTCGCGCCGGACGCGACGCACACGGGCGCGCTGAACCGCTACCCGGACGAGTACGAGCAGCGCGTGATCGGATTCTTCAATGAAACGTTGATCGGCGTCAGCGCGGAATAAAACGCGCGATCAGAGCGCAGAAAAAAACCGCCCGGTTCGATGTGAGCCAGGCGGTTTTCGTTTGTCCTGTGACAATCGCGTGTCAGGCGTTGGCCGCGCGCAGTTCGGGCCGGAATTTCGGCCCGTAAACGATGATGCCCCGGTCCCCGTCCGTGCGCAGCTTACGGATCACCATCTCGACGCGCATCCCGATCTCGACCGGGCCGTCCACGTCGGTAAGCTGGGCCGTCACGAGCGGACCCTCATCCAACTGCACCAGCGCCAGCAGGTACGGCGACTGCGCCTCGAACGCCTCGGGCGGCTGGGTCACCGTGGTAAAGCTGTAGACTGTGCCGTGGCCCGACAGGGGGAACACCTCAACGCCGCCTTCGTGCTCGAAGGGTTGCGCGTGGCGGAACTGATCCCAAAAGTCGAGCTGCTGCTGGACCTGCTGCTGGTGCGGGCTGCTTTCTTGCGTGCTCATCGGGCTGGCCATCCTCGCTTCTAGCGAGCAGCGGCGCGGGCGTAATCCGCTTCGACTTCAGCCAACTGAACCGGCTCGCTGCCATCGAGATCGAAGAAATACAGCTCGACGGGCTGGCCGTGCGATGCAAAACTGGTTTGCTGCGGCAGAATGACCGTGCCGGTCTCGGGGCAGCGCGCTGCAAACATCTGGCCGCGAGTCATCTTCAGTCGCCAATTCCGGGTGATATCCATTGTATTCCATCCCTCTCTGGTCAGTTTACAGTGCCAGGGTGCGGGGCAGCCGGTCGGCTGGCGGCGCACTGTGCATGTGTTTGCGCTTGATGGCACAAGTTATACACGTGTCGCTCTCTCAAAAGCTACCGGACCCGGACCTTGATAGCTTTTGGCAGTTATTCCTCCCTCAAAACAGGGCCAAATCGAGTCTATCAGGGCGCGGGCGCGGCGTCGGCGCGCTCGATCTCGAAGACGATCTGGCCCGGCTGCACCACGGCGGACAGCACCGAAAACTGCACGTCAGCCCCGACGGACGCCAGCAAAAACTGGTCGATCTGGTCTTGAAGCTCGGCCACGACGTCGCCGCCGAGGTCGGTCACGTAATCCGCGCCGGTGCTCTGCACGTAAATGCGCCACAGGTTTACCTGGACGCGCCCGCCGGAAACCGTGAGGTCCATTTCGACGGTGATATTTAGCTGCGAGCCGGTATCGCCCATCGTGGTCAGCAGCGGCACTTGCAGGCTGACGCGCCCCGATCCGAGCGTGGCCTGCGGCGCAGCGGCGAAGTACGCCCCCACTGCCGGGGCCATCGCGGTCGCCAGCACCTCATTGATCGCGGTTTCGGTCAGCACCAGTTCGATCTGGCCGGATGCGTTCTCCACTGCCGCCCCGGCCTCGCCTTCAGGTGCGGCGGTTCCGGTCGCGGTCGGCGTGAGCGTCGGCAGCGTGAACGACGTCGCCGTAGCCCGGTCGACCGTCACTTCCAGCGTGGGACGGTCAGGCGGCGGCGTCAGGCTCGCCTCCGGCGTCCACGTCGGCGGCAGCGTGCGACCCGGCGGCAGCGTCATCGTCACCACCACAGGCGATACGGGCGGGGCTTGGGTCGGCACGGCGGTCGCAGCCTCCTCGTCCCCTCCACACGCAGCCAGACTCAGGGCCAGCAGCACACTCATCAGTACGGTCACACGGCGTACGCTCATCGGGATTCCCCCCTCCACACACGCGACTCACCGCCCACGATAGCGCAGGCGCATAACGAGCGCAATCGCGCCGAAGTCCTGCCTTTAAAAAGCCTTAGCGTTTGATGGGAATATGTCCGGTAAGGTGGAAAAATCACTTAATATATAAATATAAGTGATAAAAAAGGAGTCTATTGATGAAGAAGTCGTGGATCGTATTGGCATTGGGCTGCTTACTGTTGGTTCCAGGTGCGGCGATGGCGCAGGGGCCGGAAGAGATGGATGTGACCAGCGAAGACGTGGAGATCACGAGCGGCGGGCAGGCGTACGACTCCTATCTGGCGGCCCCGGCGGAGGGCGGCCCCTACCCTGGCATCGTGCTGGTGCACTCGTTCCGGGGGCTGGAAGAAGGCTACCGCACCATGACCGACCGTTTCGCGGCGCAGGGCTTCGTCGTGCTGGCCGTCGGCTGGCAGACCTTCCAGCAGGACCCCAGCGACGACACTGTGAGCCAGCTCCTGCGCGACAGCATCGCGTTTCTGGGCGAACGGGATGACGTCGATGCGGAGCGTCTGGGCCTGACCGGTTTCTGCGCGGGTGGGCGCTATACGATGCTGTTCCTGCCCCAGATCGAGGACTTCGGCGCGGGCGTGGCATGGTACGGCTTCCCCTACGGCGGCGCGACGCAGCCCGCCAGCCTGATCGACCAGCTCGACGCGCCGATGCTGATCCTGCACGGCACGGCAGACAGCGCCAGCCCCATCGCGGACATCTACCAGTACGCGACCGAGCTGACGGATGCGGGCAAGGCGTTCGAGATGAAGGTGTATTACGGCGAGCCGCACGGCTTCATGCTGGAAAACGGCCAACTGCGTGACGACGAGGTGGCGCAGGACGCGCTGGACGAGATGGTGCAGTTCTTCCGGCGCAAGCTCGGTTAGCGCCGTTTGATGGCAGACACGGCGGCAGAACGCTCGTCGCCGCGCCGCACACAGGAGGTCACCGATGCTCAAAGGCAAGATCATCACGCTGCGTCCCGTGCTGGAAGCCGACCTGGATCGCCTGTACCAGTACCACATCGACATCGACACGCGCGGCGACTTCTACCCGCGCGACGTCGTATCGCAGTCCACGTTCAGGAAACGCTTTTACGACAGCGGGTACTGGGGCGACACCGAAGGCATGCTGCTGATCGTCAATGCCGGTGACGAGATCCTCGGTGAGATCGAGTTCTTCAAAACGGTGAACTACCTGCACGAGTATGAGATCGGCTACCGCCTGTATGCACCGGACCAGTCCGGCAAAGGGGCCATGACCGAGGCGTTGGGGCTGATGGTGCGCTACCTGTTCGAGACGAAGCCGATCAACCGCGTCCGGCTGATGATCCACCCCGACCACGTCGCCTCGGCGCGCGTCGCGGAAAAATGCGGCTTCACGTACGAGGGCACGGCGCGGCAGGTCTGGTACAACCTGGGCCGGTACCAGGATCTGCGCGTGTTTGCGATCCTGCGCGATGACGTGATCCCCTAGAAGTCGTTATGCACTTTTCGAGCGAGAAAACTGGTTGCTCACACGTCTATTATCCCGCGATCCGTAGGGGCGGGTCATGCTCTTCAACTTTTAAATCCGGACAAACCCGCCCCTACAAAACCCCATTGGGCGCTGCTTGTCTCCCCTCTCCAGCCCAGACTGGAGAGGGGCTGGGGGTGAGGTCGCGTTTGCCTTTGCTCTTGCTCGTGACTGACCACTAAAAACGAACGACTGTTATTTCCCGACGCTTGCATGGGGCCAGGGGACGGAGGCCTGTAACTTCACAGCCCCTAAGAGAGAGAGCAATACGGCAGCGGGCGGGCACGACTCCGCCCGCTGCGCGTCCTTGCCAAAGCATGTTCCGACGAACGAGCGCGATCACCCGACGAGGAACTCGCCGGAGCGGTAAAACAGATCGCCGTCGATGGTGATCTCGCCGCCGTTGCGCATGTTGTGAACCATGTCCCAGTGCACGGCGCTCTTGTTAGATCCGCCCGCCTCTTCAAAACCCTGGCCCAGCGCCATGTGAATCGAGCCGCCGATCTTCTCGTCGAACAGCGTTTCGCCGACGAACTGCTGGATGCCGTTGTTGGTCCCGATGGCGATCTCGCCCACGATGCGCGCGCCCTCGTCCAAATCGAGCTGGCTGATCAGGTAGTCCTCGCCCTTCTCTGCGCTGGCATCGACCACCTTGCCGTCGCGCAGCGTCAGCCGCACGCCGTTGATCTCGCGCCCGCCGTAGACGGTCGGGAAGCTGAACGCCACCGTGCCGTTGACCGAATCCTCGATCGGGCTGGTGAAGATCTCGCCGCTGGGGAAGTTGTTTTCACCCCACGAATTGATCCACTTGCGCCCGCCAAACTCGAAGGTGATGTCGATGCCCGGCCCCTTGTAGTGCCCGTGGCTCTTGTCCGCCAGCCACTCGACCAGCCTTTGCTGGCGGCTCTTGATGCCCTCCCAGTAGGCCACCGGGTCGTCGTGATCCAGCCCGCAGGCGTTGTAAATGAACTCGGTGTAGGCCAGCAGGCTCATTTCGGCCTGCTGCGCGGCGGCCTGCGTCGGCCACGCGCAGATGTTCCACCGCAGATCGTCCTCCTCGATGCGCTTGAAGTAGCGCTCGACGTACGGGCGGTTGGCCTTCTGGCTGCGCGCGGCCCGCTGGGGATCGACGCCGGTCTGGGCCTTCTTGTTGCTGGGCGCGATGATCTGGTACAGCACGTCGTATTCGCCCATCGCGTAGTAGGGCACGGGGTCCATGAAGTCGAGCTGGTGATCGTCCGCGAGGCGGTAGTACAGGTCGTTCAGGCCGGGCAGCATCGCGTGCACCGACGGATGCCCGCCGCGCCGCAGCACCGCTTCGTACAGCGCGACGATCAGCGGCTCCGCGATCGTGCTCGCCACAATGCCCACGTAATCACCCTTCTGAACCGGCAGGCAGTACGCCGTCAGAACCTCCGCCATACGCGGCGCAAGATTTTCGTACATCGTTTGTCCTCCCTTATTGCGCGCATCGCGCGCTGAATGATTCCGGCTGCCTATTCTAGACCCTTATACGCGCGCGCCGCACCAAATCACCGCGCGCCGCCGCTTTAAACGGGAACGGCCCCGGTCGTCTCGGGGCCGCTCCTTGAGGAGGGAGTTATGTCTACGCGCCGCCTGTCACGGCGCGACAGTCATCGGCTCAGGGTCAGTCTTCCAGCTCCACGGCCATCGCCACGGCTTCACCGCCGCCCAGGCACAGGCCCGCCAGCCCGCGCTTGAGGCCGCGCTGCTCCAGCGCGTGGATCAGCGTGACCAGCACGCGCGCGCCCGACGCGCCGATGGGGTGGCCGATGGCGATCGCGCCGCCGTTGACGTTCAGCTTTTCGAGCGGCAGGTGATGCCCGTTCTGCTCCAGGCCCTTGACGTCGGCCAGAACCTGCGACGCGAACGCTTCGTTCAGTTCCACGAGGTCCACGTCCTCCATCGTCCAGCCGGCCTTTTTCAGCGCCACGGGCATCGCCGCGACCGGCGCGCGGAACAGGAACTTCGGCTCGTCTGCCGCCTGCCCATAGCCCACGATGCGCGCCATTGGCTTGTGACCGTGCGCCTCGGCGTACTCGCGGCTGGTGACCACCAGCGCTGCCGCGCCGTCATTCAGGCCGGGCGCGTTGCCCGCTGTCACGACGCCGTCCGCCAAAAACGCCGGGCGCAGCTTCGCCAGCACGTCGGGCGTGGTGTCCGGGCGGATCGATTCGTCCTGGTCGAAGATCGTCACCTGGCCCTTGCGACCGGGGATCTCGACCGGCACGATTTCCTTCTTGAAGCGGCCCTCGACCGTCGCCTCGTGCGCGAGACGGTGGCTGCGGGCGGAAAATTCGTCCAGTTCCTCGCGGGTCAGGCAGTATTCACGCGCGATCAGCTCGGCGGCTTCGCCCATGATCCAGTCTTCGATGTGGTCCCACAGGCCGTCCCACATGATCGCGTCTTTCATCTCGAACGGGCCGTACTTATGCCCCTGGCGACCCTTGAGATCCATGAACGGCGCGTTGGTCATGCTCTCCACGCCCGCCGCGATGTACGCGTCGCCGTCGCCCGCGCGGATCAGTCCGGCGGCCAGCATCACCGCTTTGAGGCTGCTGCCGCAGACCTTGTTCACCGTCATGCCGCCGATGTGCGTCGGCAGGCCCGCGCCGATGGAGATCTGGCGCGGCACGGCTTGCCCCGCGCCTGCGCCGAGCACCTGCCCGACGATCAATTCGTCGATGTCGTTGACGTCGATACCGCTGCGCTCGACGGCGGCTTTGACCGCGATCTGCCCAAGCTGGGCGGCGGTGAAGGGTGTCAGCGAACCGAGCAGCTTGCCCTGGGGCAGCCGCGCGCCGCTGAGGATGACGACTTCACGAGAAGACTGACCATTCGCAACCATTCTGAGGGTCCTTTCAAAATCTACTTGGGGCATGCGTCCCATTGGAAAACAACTCAATCGCCCGGCTCATCCCAGGCCGCGCGCAGGTCGCGGTAGGTGTCCTCCAGCGCATCAGGAATGATGCGCGTCCCGGCGGTGACGGTCATAAAGTTGGTGTCGCCGCCCCACCGGGGAACCACATGCACGTGAAAGTGCTCCGCAATGCCCGCGCCCGCCGCCGCGCCGATGTTCGCCCCCACGTTAAACGCCTGCGGGTTATACACACGGCGGAGAGCGGCGATGCTCTTATTCAGGGTCTGCATCAGGTCGAGCAGGGCGTCCGGCGCGAGATCTTCCACCGAGGCCACGTGCGCATAGGGCACGATCAGCAGGTGGCCGTTGTTGTACGGGTACGCGTTCAGCGTGACGAACACGTACTCGCTGCGCGCCACCACAAACTCGACGTCGTCGTCCGCATCGACCTTGTTACAAAAGACGCAGCCGGGCTGTTTTTCAACCTCGCCGCGCAGGTAGGGCATCCGCCAGGGCGTCCACAGAATCGGGTCCATCTGAAAACCTTCGCTTCCGTTAGAATCGGAACAGTCACACTTCCAATTCTAGCGAGTCGCGCGGCGCCCCAACAAACGACCCGCACACTCTTGCCCTGACAATATCCCGCCGGAGTTACGTGCAGGTTACATCCCCGTCGCAGAATCGCGCGGCGCGGCGCGGCGGCGCTCGAAAACGCGACCTCACCCCGCCCCTCCTCCAATCCGGGTTGGAAACGATCCGGTTGACAGGTCCGCCGCGACGGTTACGATCGAATCAGACAAAGTGACCCATCTTCAGCGCACGCCCGGCAGCGCCGGGCCACAAGGAGGGCACCACCCATGTCCGATCGTTTCACCCCCGAATCACTGCGGCTGGCGCTGGGCCACCGCCCGTTTCGCTTCTACGACGTCACCGGCAGCACGCAGGATCAGGCGCGCGCCTGGACCACCGACGATCCCCAGCTTCCCAGCGGCGCGGTCGTCATCGCGGAGGAACAGGAAAAAGGGCGCGGTCGCCAGGGGCGGCAGTGGATCTCGCCGCCGGAAACGAGCATCATGTGCAGCGTCATCCTTCAGCCGCACATCGTGCCCGAACAGCTCCCGCGCGTGACGATGGTCGGCGCGGTCGCCGTCGCGGAGACGATCGCCGCGATCCTGCCGGACGACGTCGCGCTGAAATGGCCGAATGACGTGCTGGTCCACGGGCGCAAAATCTGCGGCATTCTGGCCGAAGCAACGTGGCTGGGCAACCGGCTCAACGCGGTGATCCTGGGCATCGGGGTGAACGTGCGCACCGACTTCAGCGGCACGGACCTCGAAGGCGTGGCGACCTCCATCGAGGGCGAGTTGGGCCGCGCCGTCGACCGGCACGTGATCCTGGCGAACCTGCTGCGCCACGTCGATAGCTGGGAGCGGCGCATCGACCAGCCCGCGCTGTTCGACGAATGGCGCAATTGGCTGAAGACGCTGGGCAAGCACGTGACCGTCTTCCCCCAGCAGGAAGCGGGCCAGCCCTACGAGGGCATCGCGGAAGACATCGACGAAAACGGCGCGCTGATGGTGCGTCTTGCGTCCGGTGAAGTGCGGCGCGTGCTGGCGGCGGACGTCGGCCTGCGCGAGGGATAGCTAGAAATTAGGGCTTGGCGGCAGCAGTGGGTCCGGTCACGGCAGGGTGAACGCGCAGGAGTTTTCAAACGTCGCGTCGGACCCCTCCTCGGAATAGCCGTAATAATCCACGCCGTCGGTAATGACGCGATCCAGGTACGTCGCCAGCCCGACGCTGTGCTGGCCGGGCGAGAGCGGCCCATACGGGAAATAGACGTACACGCCGCGAATGTAGGGCGCGTAGCCGGTGGGGAAGAAGTCACTGAAGGTCCATTGGAGGCCAAAGACGGGCTTGCCATCGACCGTCAAACCGTAGCTGGCCGCCAGCGTATAGTCTTCCAGGCCGTAATCGTCCGTCGCAAGCCACGCGGTATAAAACACCACGTTTTCCCCGTCCCCCTGAACGGGTACGATGCTGCCGTTCTGGTCGCACGCCGCATCGACCATCACCAGACCCTGCCCCGTCGAATAGCCGCCGTTCGCGACCGGCGTGGCGATGCCCCCCGCGATGCCGCTCAGGTCCACCGCGAGGCCCTGCCCCGGCGTTTTGGCGGAAGGTGGCGTATTCGTGACCTGCTGCGCCGCGCCGCTGTCGCCGGTCGCGGTCGGATCGGCGGTACCTGGGGAATTGTCGAGCAGCGCCATCAGCATGATAACCAGCACGATCGGGATCATCAGCACGAGCACGCCCCCGGCCAGCATCAGCCCGATCCGCCGCTGCTGGCGGCTGCGCTGCGTGCGGCGCACCCGCAGTTCGGCCTGCCGGAACGCTTCCGCTTCGCGGCGCTGGCGCTCCTGTTCGGCCTGTTCCGCCTGAAGCTGGCGCTCCTTATCGGCCACCAGCCGGTCCATTTCTTCCTGCGCGAGCCGCTTCCGGCGCTGTGAATGGCTCTCGAAGTGAACGTGGCGGCAGACGGCGGTCAGAAGCTGGTCGAAGGCCTGCGCGTCAATCCGGTCGCCGTCGCGCCCACGCCCGTCGATCCACTGCGTCGTCGCGAGCAGGAAGGGCACCGCGTTGCGCTCGTCGCCGCGCACCAGGATCGGGATGATGCGCACCCCAAACTTTTCGGCGTGATTCAGCTCGCGGCCCACCCACGGCGATTTTTCCGCGTCCGGCGAAAGCACCGCGACGACGCTGCCCGCGCGCTCGATGGCGTCGCCAATGGCCGCGCCCCATTCGGGCGTGCCGGGTTCCAGGCCCTCTTCGTCCACCCACACCAGCACCCCGTCCGCGCGCAGAGCGTGCACCAGGGGACGCACGAGGTCGGCGTCGCGGCGGCTGTAGCTGATAAACACGTGGTGATCCATCAGGCGTTCTCGCGGATCAGTTTTTCTATTTAATTATTATATTATCTCGCTTATGAGCGGGTCAACCGTACTTGACGCACCCCACGCGCGGGTTAGAATCGAGCGGCTTGGCTCACGGCCCGGCACATCGACCATTTTGAGCGACCACAGCTATGGGTATCAAACTCGACTGGCAGATCGAATCCGAACAAACGCAAGCGCGCGCCGGGGAAGATCCCGAAGCGCGGCGGCAGCGCCACGTCGCGCGGCGGCGTCTGCTGCTGCTGATCGTGGGGCTGGCCGCAGTACTGATTGCGGCAGGCGCGGCGATTTACTGGCGGCTGAATCAGGTGGACAGCCAGTACCGGCAGGACTTACTCGATACGGTCGAGGTCGAGACGACCGCGCTGCGCATCGGGGATTTCGCCGGATTCATGGCGGTTCAGCGCAGCGCCAGCGACGCGTTCATGCTCGATCAGAGCCGCGCGTTCGAGGCGTACCAGCAGCTCAAACAAACGCACTCGGTCGACCTGCCCGGCACGGTCGTCGACGCGACGATCGATCACCTGCGCGGGCGTGTCGTCGTGCAGGAAATCATCGACGGCGTCCCGTACAACGTGGCGTGGTTTTACTGGTTCTACGAAGACAAGGGATCGACCGACCAGGGCGGCTGGCGGCACGTGCCCGCCGATCTGACGTTCTGGGGCGACGAAGCCGAGATCACGTCCGGCGCGGCGACGGTCACGTACCACACGCTCGACGCAGCGCTGGCCGCCGCGTTGGCTCCGCGCGTGGGGACGTGGTGGTCGCAGGGCTGCCAGTTGTTGCAGTGCACCGCCCTGCCGCCCGATCTGCGCGTGGATATCGTGGCGGAACGGCCCGCCGCGTTGGAATGGGCCACCTATGACGCCTGGACGCTGCGCATTACGTCGCCGCTGGTGGATCGCGCCCGCGCGGATGCCGCCATCCCGCCCGACCTCAACACGTCCATCGCGCAAGCGCTCGCGCGGCGCTTGGTGCGCTACGCCGCGAGCGACAGCGTCACCCCGCCGCCCACCGACGCCGCCTGGATCGCGGACGAGCTGGCGGGCTGGCTGAGCTGGCAGTTCACGGGCAGCGCTGCCGCCTCGACGGGCGAATTTACCCGGTCGCTGATCGCGCAGTACGGCGCGGGCGCGCCGGGCACGCTGGCCCGCACCCTGCCCTCGCAGCCCACGCTGGATGCCGCGCTAAGCGCCATCACCGGGCAGTCGCTGGCGCAAATACCGGGCGAAACGCTGGCCGCACTCGATTGGCGCGGGTTCTTCCAGTGGCGGCTGGACGTGGAAGCCGAGCTGCTGGCCCAGGTGGACGGCAGCGCCGCGCTGCTGGACCTCTATGACCTGGAAAGCGCCAGCGCCGCGTCGGAAGTCGCCCGGCGCATCGAAGATCCCACCTACGCCAGCCGGACGGCCCCACAGGTGCAGGTGGTGAACGTCCTGCGCGACGACAGCGGCCAGACCTACGCGTATGTGGATGCGGTCCGCGCGGAAGACGGCGCGACGACGCAGATCATCTGGCGGCTGGCGAACGGCAGTTGGAAGCGGAGCAATTAGGGGAACAGCAGTCGTTAGTTTGAAGTTTTCAGTCGTTAGTCGGAAACGAGCAAAACGTGCAGGGGCAGTTCACGAACCGCCCCATTTGCAGCAAGTTAAGCGTTCAGCGGCGCGATAGGCGCCGCTGTCTTTCGTAGGGGCGGGGCTTGCTCCGCCCGTTTTTGCCGGAATCCCCGCACACCATGTGTTGCATGTGAATGTTTCCCCTTCCCTCCGCGTGCGTGGAGGATGGGGGCAGCGCATAGGCCGGTTCAGCCCAGCGGCGGCGGCTGAAGGAAGCCAAACCGGGCCAGAAGGCGATCCACCTCGTCCATCGACGGCTGAACCACTACCTCTTTGTCCTCTTCGGGCCCAATCACCACCACCGCCTTCAGATCCGGCCCTTCGTTTCGCAGCGCGGCGAACTCCATCGAGTCTTCGCTGCGATCCACGTCCAGCAGCGAAAACGGCATCCCGCGCTGCTGTAAATGGGCCTGAAGCTGCTGCACGTAGGGATCGTTCGGATGCCCGTAAATCGCCACATCCGGCAGTTCGTCCTGTCCCATATGAACCCTCCTATGCCTGACGCCCAGGCGTCCGTCGCTACCGCACGATCTTGGCCATTTCCTCGACCAGCGGGTTGCCCGCGTAGTAGCCGTGATATTCCTCGGGCAGCATGGCCGCGATGGCGCACATGATCTGCTCGGTGTATTCGGAAAGCTGTTCGCCCCGGGCGCGGCCTTCCGGCAGGTGGAACGGCTTCCCGATGTTCACGTGCGTCTCCGGGCGGAACTGCTTGAGCACTTTTTCCGTGCCCCAGATGCCCACCGGGACCAGCGGCACGCCGGTGCGCGTCGCCAGGAACGACGCGCCGTCCGTGCCCTTCGCCAGCTGACCGTCCCGGCTGCGCGTGCCTTCCACGGCGATGCCCATCGCCACACCGCCTTCGAGCACGCGCTGGGCCGCGCGCAGCGCTTCGCGGTCGGCGCTGAACTGCGTCACCCAGATGAGGGCGGTCATCGAAAAAAACGGCGCCAGCCAACTGTGCTGGTACTTGCGCGCCGCCATCCCCACGACCCCGTAAGGCGCGACGGCCATCATGGCGGGCACGTCGAAGTAGCTCAGGTGATTGGTTACGGCGATATAGGGCGGCTCGGGGAAATTCTCGGCCCCATGGGTTCGATATTTGGAAGTGACAACCATCAAGGTGCGGCACAGCGGCTTTAACAAACGCGACTGCCGCGTGGCGGGCCAATCGGGCGTATACTCTTTACGACGCGTGTCGGGCACACATCCCTCCATCAATTCACAATCAGTCTGCTCTAAAATCCAGCGCCAGCATACCCCAAGCCCGCCCCGGCATGCAACCGGCTCTTTTCTTGCGCAATACTGATAGGCGCTGCGCGGCAGGCGTGCTAACTTCTCGCTATCGGACACCAACCGGGGCGGGATACCCTCAGGGAGAAAACAACGTGGACATCGGAGTACTCGGTTCGGGAGCGGTGGGCCAGGCGATCGGCGGCAAGCTGGCGGACCTGGGACATAACGTGATGCTCGGCACGCGCGACGTCGCGCAGCTCAAGATGCGCCCCGCGTCCGATCGCGGCCCGGCCTTCGCGGAATGGCACGCGCAGCACCCGGCGGTGCGCCTGGGCACGTTCGCGGAAGCGGCGGCGCATGGCGAGATCCTGTTCAACTGCACCAGCGGCAGAGGCACGCTCAACGCGCTCGGGCTGGCGGGCCAGACCGCGCTCGACGGCAAAGTGCTGATCGACATCAGCAACCCGCTTGACTTTTCGCACGGCATGCCGCCCAGCCTGTTCGTGGACAGCACCGATTCGCTGGCCGAACAGATCCAGCGCGCCTACCCCGCTGTGAAGGTGGTCAAGACGCTGAACACGGTCAACGCGTCCGTGATGGTGAATCCCGGCCTCGTCGCCGGGGGCGATCACACGATATTCGTCAGCGGCAATGACGCGGACGCCAAAACGCAGGTGATCGATCTGCTGAAGACCGCATTCGGCTGGCAGGACGTGATCGACCTGGGCGACCTCAGCGCGGCGCGCGGCATGGAGATGTACCTGCCGCTGTGGATCACGCTGCTGCTCAGGCAGGGCACGCCCATGTTCAATATAAAGATCGTGCAGTAACAGGCCGCACACAAACACGAAGCCACATAAAGGAGCACTCATGACCGGAGAAGCGGCGCAGAGCCTTGCCGCCACCCGTGACTACTGGCCGACACGCGGCTGGCGCGAAGCCGATCCCGCCGCGCGCGGCATGGACGTGGACAAACTGGCCGAAGCCGATCGCGTGCTGGCGGCGGACTACCCCAACATCGAAAGTCTGCTCGTCGTGCGCAGCGGCGATATTGTCTACGCGCGGTACAACGACGGCACCGGACCGGATAAGCCGCACAATCTGAAATCCGCGACCAAAAGCGTGCTGTCGTCGCTGGTCGGCATTGCCCTGAACACGGGCGACCTGAACAGCCTGGACGATCCGCTGAGCGATTTTCTGCCGGAGATGCTGCCCGCCAGCGCCGACCGCCGCAAGCGCGCGATCACCGTACGTGACCTGCTGCGTATGCGGTCGGGCATCGAGTGGAACGAGTGGGGCGGCTGCACGGTGGAAATGACGTCGCGCCCCAACTGGCTGCGTTTCGTGCTCGACCAACCCCTCGCGCACGATCCGGGCGAGATTCACGCCTACAGCACGGGCGATACGCAGCTTCTCTCCGCCGTGCTGCAAAGAGCCACCGGCATGACCGCGTTGGACTTCGCGGATCTGTTCCTGTTCAAGCCGTTGGGCATCACGCAGCGCACCTGGACGAGCGATCCGCAGGGTTACACCATCGGCGGCACGGAGCTGGCGCTCTCCCCGCGCGATCTGGCGAAGTTCGCCTACCTGTACCTGAACGGGGGCCGCTGGGAAAACAGGCAGGTGATCCCCGCCGCGTGGGTGGCGGAATCGACGCAGCAGCACTCGCTCGTCGTGCCGCCGGACAACAGCGATCGCCCGCCCATCGGTTACGGTTACCTGTGGTGGATCCGCGAGCAGGCCGGACATCCGAGCTTCATGGCGGTTGGGTTCGCCGGTCAGTTCGCCTACGTGATCCCCGACCTGGACCTGATCGTGGTGATGAATGGCCGCCTACGCCGCGTGCCCGCCATGTTTGCGGACAACCGCATGATCCGCGAGTTCAACGTCGTGGCCGATTATATCGTTCCGGCAGTGACGGACGGGGCGTAAGTCGCCGCAGATCCGCGATTCGCGCCGCGCCGGGTGAGAGCTTCCATCCGGCGCGGTTTTTGATCCCATTTGTCACAGTGATTACGTAAGGATTTTCACCGATCCCTGTTATAATCCGCGCCGGTCTTAATACCACCTCGCCAGCCCTCGCTGGCCCTCACAAGTGATTTTATGTCTAAAAATTCACGCACCTTTTGGATTGTGTTATGCATGATCCTGCTGGCCGGACTTACCGCGCGCCTCGTGGTGGCAGATCACGGCCTGCCAGGACTGCAAATCGGGGATGAGAATAGCGACCTGTCCACGGCGCTGCGCCTGACACGCGGCGAGCTTCCAGAGCCGCATGTGCGCTATCACCGCTCGCTGATTGCCTATACCGACGGGGCCTCGGTCGCCGGGCTGTTGGGCCTGCGCCTGCTGACGGGGGACGTTCATAACCTGCACGAATTCCAGGATCTATACTTCAAGGATCACGATCAGTTCACGCTGGCAACGCGGCTGATGATGGCCCTGCTGACCACACTGGCGATCGGGCTGGTCGGGCTGGCGGGCCGGTATATCAGCGACCGAGTCGGGCTGCTGGCGGCGGCAGCACTGGCCGTCAACGGCTTTTTCCTCACGAACTCGATGATCGCCCTGCCGGATGGGCTGGTCACCTTCAGCATGGCGCTGTTCGTGTGGCTGCTGATGCGCCTGTGGAAGTACCGCCGGAACCGCGACTATTTCCTGGCGGGCATCGGGCTGGCACTGATCATGCTCAGCAAACTGAGCGCCGCCGTCGCCGGAACCGGGCTGATCGTCGCGCACGTCAGCATCGCGTGGGACGCTGCCGGGCACGATCTGCGCCGCCTGCCCAAACACCTGATCCTGCATCCCGGCGTGCTGTGGACCGTGGCAGGCATCGCGGCGGGCAACCTGATCTTCAACCCGGTAGCCTTCGTCTACCCCAACGATTTGCGCTTCGAGATCAAGCGCCTCGACACCTACGCCTACACGCCCTACGAGTCATCACTGGCGGCGCAGCTCAAAATCATCCGGGCGCAGCTCGAAGAAATGGCCCGCCTCGCGTGGCGCTGGATGCTGCCCGCGTCGATCCTGGGCGTGCTCGCGGCTGCCCGCTGGAAGCGGCACGCGCCGTACTGGATCGTGCTCGTCACGTTCGCGTCGCTGCTGATCTCCATTGGCCGCGTGATCAGCATCTTCTACAAGGTGTACTACTGGACGCCATGGCTGATCCCGATGGCGCTGCTCAGCGGGATCGGGCTGGACGTGCTGCTGGCGGGCAAACGGCGCGCGCTGCAAGTAGCAGGCGGCGTGATCGTCGCGGGACTGCTGGCGCTCGAAGGCGGTTATACCGTGCAGTTGGTCCGGGTTCTGGATCGGGCGGATACACGCGTCCAGGCGGCGCGTTACATCGAGCACACACTCCATCCTGGCACGGCGATCATGTCCGGTGCGCCGATCGCTTATTCGGTCCCGCTGATGCGCGACGAGAGCAGCATCCGGCGCGCTGTGGACCTGGGCAATCCGCAGCTTGAAGCGTGGAAATGGTGGGTGGAAGAACCGCCCGAGCATCGCCCCGGCCCGGCATACGACATTTACGGGCCGGAACTGCAAAAAGTCATCGATACGCATGACGACATGGATCGCCTGATTGCCGACAACGGCATCACGTATGTCGTGGAAGCTGATTTCTGTTACGGGCCTAAAGATCCGTCCTCACCGTCCGCGATTGACTTCCCGGCGATCAGTGATGCGCAGCGCGCCCGGTGGCAGCTGGTGACGGTGTTCTCGCCGTTCGAAGGGGACAGGTGCGTGGGGAAAATCGACGATCGGACCGGCTTTGGACCCATTCAGGACATTCCCGAACAGCGTCGCACCGGCCCGATCGTTCGTATTTATTACGTGCCGGGCAGCTAAACTTTCCAGTCGAAGTCGAGGATCGCTTCGATCACGCGCGTTTGTTCCTCGGGCGTCATGGAGTTGTAGAACGGCAGCCGGACCAGCCGGTCGCTGATGTCCTCGGTCACCGGGCACGCGCCCGGCTCGCCGCCGAACTTGCGGCCCATGTCAGACAGGTGCAGCGGCAGATAGTGGAACACCGGCAGAATGCCGCGCGACTTCATGTGATCGATGAAGGCCGTGCGCAGTTCCAGCGAAGGCATCAGCATGTAAAACATGTGATACGCCTGCTCGCAGTCCTCCGGCACGACCGGCATCCGCACGTGGAACTCGCAGGCCCAGTCGTCGAGCGCGTCGTAATAGGTGTGCCACAAATTCGCCCGCGCGCTCTGGATCGCCTCGCGCTGCTCCAACTGCGCCGTCAGGAACGCGGCCAGCACTTCGGACGGCAGGTAGCTCGACCCGACGTCCACCCACGTATACTTATCGACCTGCCCGCGGAAGAAGCGGCTGCGGTTGGTGCCCTTCTCGCGGATGATCTCGGCCCGCTCAGCGTGGCGCGGATCGTTGATCAGCAGCGCCCCACCCTCGCCACACTGGAAGTTCTTGGTTTCGTGGAAACTCTGGGTCGCCATGCTGCCGAACGTGCCCAGCCACTTGCCCTTGTACTTGCCGAACAGTCCGTGCGCGTTGTCTTCGATCACCTCGACGCCGTGGCGGTTGGCGATGTCCATGATCGCGTCCATCTCGCAGGCGACGCCCGCGTAATGCACGGGCACGATGGCGCGCGTGCGGGGCGTGATCAGCGCTTCGAGCTTCGTTTCGTCCATGTTGAGCGTGTCTTCGCGCACGTCGGCAAATACCGGCGTCGCGCCGCGCAGCACGAAGGCGTTGACGGTCGAGACGAAGGTAAAAGAGGGCACGATCACTTCGTCGCCCGGCTTCAGGTCGAGGATCATGGCGGACATTTCGAGTGCGTGCGTGCACGAGGTCGTCAGCAGCACCTTCGGCACGCCGAGCGCCTCCTGCAAGATGACGCTGGCGCGCTTGGTAAATGAGCCATCGCCCGACAGGTGCCCACTGGCGATCGCTTCCGCGATATAACTCTGCTCGATACCCGTCACACCGGGCTTGTTAAACGGAATAGGGAAACTGCTCATCGACGGAGATCGTCCTCCTGTGTCGTAAACCAGCGGTGATACCACAACTCCACCGAACGGGTCATAAAGCCGCAGCGCTGGTAAAGGCGCTGTGCGGGGATGTTGCGTCCCTGCGTCACGACCGTGACCCGGTCCAGACCCTGCGATTTGAACCACGCGAGCGATCCCATCACCAGGGACCGGCCCAGGCCGCGCCCCTGCGCCCGCTCGTCCACGCCCACCAGCCCGATATCGCCCACGCCGTCGCGGATGTGGCACGAAATGTACCCTGCCGCCGCGCCCTGATACTCCGCGACGAGCACCTGCTCGGCGTACCCGTGGCAGCTCTTTTCGATCCACGTTTCGTACAGGGTGTCGCACTGCGCGTCGGGGAAGCGCTCGTCGAAATAAAAACGCGAGTCGCGGTAGCTGCCACGCGCCACCTTGCGCAGTACGGGCAGATCGTCGGGCTGCCACGGGCGGATCTCCGGCGCGGCGGGCGGAATCTCATCCTTCAGCGTCCGGTCGAGCAGCGTACGCAGGTCCATCAGCCGGAAGCCGTTGTTCTCCACCAGCCGGATCGTGTCGCGGTCGCTGAAATCGGCCAGCAGATAGAGGCAGTCGATCTGTTCCTGATCGGCCCAGGCCAGCGCGCGCGCCATCTCGTCCGGCGTCAAACGCGTCGGAACCACCCGCCCGATGCGGCGGCCAAAGAACTCCGAATCCCACGGCAGGGCGCGGCACACGACGGCGTTCATAACTGCTCCGCCTCGACCGCCTGCGCCACCGGCCCGCCGACCTCGTCGCGCACGGTGTAGATCGGGCGGTTCATGGTGCGCTGGTACATGCGCGCCAGATATTCGCCAAAGATGCCCACCACGAACAACTGCACGCCGGAGAAAATAGCGATCATCGACGCCAGGAACGGGAAGCCCGGCACGCTGCCGCCGTTGATCACGTAGCGCACCAGCACGTAGATCAAAATGACGACGCCAAACAGCATCGTGCCAAAGCCCACGTAGCTCGCCAACTGAAGCGGCAGCACGCTGAAGCCGGTGATCATGTTGACGGCGTGCGTCAGCAGTTTTTTGAACGTGTAGTTCGAGACGCCGATGGTGCGCGCGTCGTGCCGGACGGGCACCGCCGCGAACCGTTTGGTCGCCCAGGTTAGCAGCACGTCGATGTTGACGAACGGGCTGCTGTAATCGGCAAAAGCGTCGCGGAGCTGCGTGCGAAAGACGCGGAAGGCGCTCACGCTGCGCGCGATATCGGTTCCCATCGCGCTTTGCAGCGCCAGCTTGGTCATCTGCGACGCCATATCGCGCCAGATGCCGTGCTGCTCGCGCTGGGGCGTGCCGTATACGACGTCGTAGCCTTCGGCCAGCTTGGACAGCAAGGGCCGGATCTCCTCCGGCGGATGCTGGAGATCGTCATCCATCGTGATCACGACCTCGCCGCGCGCCGCCCGGATGCCGCACAGCAGCGCGTTATGCTGGCCGTAGTTGCGCATCAGGTTGACGCCGCGCACGTTGGGATACATGCCCGCCAACTGCGTGATCGCGTTCCACGTCCCATCGCGGCTGTCGTCATTCACCAGGATCACTTCGGCGCGATCCACTTCCGCTTCCAGCACGGGCAGCAGTTGTTCCAGCAGCAGCGGCAGGCTCGCCTCGCTGTTGTAGCACGGAACCACCACCGATACAGACTCGAACGTCATAGGTCACTCTCAGGGTTGAACCAGGTCGCGGTCAAGAATAGATCAAATGAGGCTTACTGTCGAGGGGCATCAGGCAATCGCTGGGTGGCAGCACGACAACGGCAGCCCCCCACGCCGGGGACTGCCGTCGGTACGCGGTCGAGATGGAGCGCGGCGCAAAAATATCGTGCGAGATCAGTCGTAGCGGCGTCTGCGGAACAGCGTGCCCACCAGTGCGAAGACGATCAGCGAACCGATGATGGCGGCCACCACGTCGATCCACTCGATGACCAGTTCGCCGCCCAAGGCGCCGGACGGCTCGATGCCGAGGCGGTCGAAGATGAAGCCGCCGATGAAGGCGCCCACCAGCCCCAGTAGAACCAGCGCCGTCAAGCTCATCCGGCCCCGCGTGAACAGGTTGGCGAACAGCCCCGCAATGAGGCCGATCACCATCCAGGTGATGATCTGGCCGACGGTCGTGTTGAGGCTAACGGGCTTATCGGTGATGTCCTGAAAGAGTAAAAAGAACGGCATAACGCTCTCCTTGTGCGCAAACATCGTAAACTGGCGCTCGCGGTGAGCACCAGGATGAGCCTTGCTAACAGATTATGGGATATTTCGGGCGCAAGTGGCAAGAGGGGAAAACAGCGAAGAGCCGTCAGCCATGCGCGATCGGCCCAAAGCGGAGACAAAAGCGGGCGATGCAAGCATCGCCCCATGTGCACCGAATTAACGAATGGATACCCGATCCCTGCGATGAACATGCAACCAGGGAACAAGTCGCCAAGCCCGGCGTGTGTAGGGGTAGAGCTTGCTCTACCCGGCTTTGCTCACACCGGGCGATGCAAGCATCGCCCCTACGAATGACCCTGCCCGTCTCCCCTCTCCAACTTGATTGGAGAAGGGCCAGGGGTGAGGTTTCTGTGATAGCCGCGCAGTCCGCTACTCGACGCGCTCCAACACGTGCGCGACCGCCGTGCTGCCGATGCCGCCGATGCTCAGCGCCAGCCCGATCCGCGCGTTGGGGACCTGATTCTCGCCCGCCGCGCGGCGCAACTGCAGCGCGATCTCGACCGCTTGATACACGCCCGTCGCGCCCAGCGGATTGCCGCGCGCCTTCAGCCCGCCGAAGGTGCTGACCGGCAGCGCTCCCTCGCGCGTGATGCCGCCGTCCTGCGCGCGCTTCCAGCCTTCACCCCGCGCGGCGAAACCCGCCGCTTCGAGCTGCAGCGCCGACAGGATCGTGTAGCTGTCGTGCAGCTCGGCCAGATCGATGTCCGTGGGACGGATGGCCGCCTGCTCGTAAGCGCGGCCCGCCGCCAGATTCACCGCCCGCAGGAACAGCAGATCGGGGCGGTTGTGCAGCGCCAGCGTATCCGTCGCCATCGCGCTGCCGCGCACCCGCACGGGACGCGGCACGGCGTCCAGCGCGCGGTCGGTCGTAGTCATGATCACCGCCGCTGCGCCGTCGCCTTCCGGCGCGCTGTCGAACAGATTCACGGGCGGGGCCAGCACGGGAGCCTTCGCAAACGCGCCCGGCTTGAGCTTGTTACGGTACATGGCGAACGGGTTCAGCGCGCCGTTGGCGTGCGCGTTGATGCTGAACGCCTCGAACTGGTCGAGCGCCACGCCATACTCGTACATGTAACGCTGCATCAGCAGCGCCGCGATGCCCGACGGAGTCGCGCCGCGCGCCGCTTCGAAGTCCGCGTCGAGCACGGTCGCCAGCGACGTGTCGCGCTCGCTCCCGGTGCGGTCGGTGGCCTTTTCCACGCCGACCACCAGCACGGTATCCACCGCGCCGGACGCCACAGCCAGATAGCCCTGGCGCAGCGCCACGCCGCCCGACGCGTCCGCCGCCTCGACGCGGAACGCTTCCGCGCCCGGCAGCCCCGCGTATTCCGCGATCAGCGCGCCGAGGTGATTCTGGCTGCTGAGGTTGCCGCCCAGCGCGTTGGCAACGATCACCGCGTCCACCTGCTCGATCCCCGCGTCCGCCTGCGCCGCCTGGATCGCGCCGAGTGCCAACTGCCGCAAGCTCATGTCCCAGTGCTCGCCAACCGGGACCTGCCCTACTCCTACCATCGATACGTCGCGCATCGTGTGTTTATCCTCGTCTGCAAAAAACCATTCAGTTCATTTCAGCGGGGCAGTTCACGAACTGCCCCTACGGAACCTTTGGGCGAATGTGGTCTCGTATACGGGCGTATCGCAATATGCCCGTACAGATTCGCGCCGGATCGCGTTTTTCTCCCCTCTCCAACTTGATTGGAGAGGGGCCGGGGGTGAGGTTTTTTTCTAATCCGTCAGCAGCTTGCCGCGATAGCGCGTGTAGATCGCATAATCGACTTCGGTGCGCCGCGCGACGTATTCCTGCGTGTGCGGGGCGCGGTCGCGGCGCTCCAGAATGCGATCCGTCACGACGAGATCGAACGCATCCGACCCCGCGCCGCTCCCGTAGCTGACCATCAGGATCCGGTCGCCGGGCTGCGCGACGTCGAGCGTCGCCGTCAGACCCAACAGGCACGATCCCGCGTAGACGTTGCCGACCACGCCGGAAAGCAGCCCCGGCTCGATCTGCGCGTCCGAGAAGCCGAGCATCTTGGCCGCGCGCTGCGGGAACTTGACGTTGGGCTGGTGGAACACGGCCCAGGTGTAATCCTGCGCGGTCGTGCCCATCATCTCCATCAGGCGCTGCGACGCGCTGAGCGTATGCTGGAAATAGGCCGGTTCGCCCGTGAAGCGGTCGCCGTGCGAGGGGTAATGCTCGTGCGCGCGCCGCCAGAAGTCGGGCGTGTCGGTCACGTAGCTGTAGCTGCCCTGGTACAGCGCGAGGCTTTCGTCCGCCGGGCCGAGGATATAGGCCGCGCCGCCCGCCGCCGCCGTGTATTCGAGCGCGTCGCCGGGGCGTCCCTGCGCGGTATCCATGCCGATCGCCAGCACGTACTGGCCCATGCCGCTACCGACGAAGCCCAGACCCGCCTGCATCGCTTCCGACCCGGCCTTGCACGCGAATTCCCAGTCCGCCGCCTGGATGTTCGGGGCCGCGCCGATGCTCTCCGCGACGATGGTCGAGGACGGCTTGACCGCGTACGGGTGGCTTTCGCTGCCAACCCACACCGCGCGGATCAGGCGCGGATCGATGCCCGCGCGCGCCAGCGCGTTCTGCGCCGCTTCGATGGACATCGTGATCACGTCCTCGTCCAGCCCGGCGACGGCCTTTTCTTTGATCGGAGAGCCGCCCGTGCCACCCGTCCACACGCGCGCCACCTCCGCGCCCGGCAGCCGGTAGCGCGGCACGTAGGCCCCGTACCCGACGATGCCCACCGGGCGATCGGTCTTCAGCAGCGTCTGGCCTACCTTCAAAGGATTCGTTCCGTCCGTCATGATCTCACATCTCTCCCGTGTTCCGCCTGACCGTGCCAGGATCGTTACCGTGTATTCCCCGTCACGCGGGGCCAAACCAGTCATGGGGTAGCAAAACCTCACCCCCGGTAGACAGCGGCGCTCGCCGTTGTGGTCGTGCACCCCTGCTTCCATGGGCGTGGAGGCCGGGGGTAAGGTTCGTGTGTTGAGTTACTTCCGCCGCAGCGCGTCGATGATGTCCGCGGCGTGCTGCGTGGTGATAATGCCGTCTTCGACCATGCGCTGCGCCACGACCGCCACCTCGTCGCCGGACGCGCCCGCCGCCACGGCCATCTGCCGCGCGTGCAAAGACATGTGCCCGCGCTGGATGCCTTCGGTCGCCAGCGCGCGGATCGCGGCGAGATTCTGCGCCAGCCCGACCGCCGTCATGATCTGCGCGAGCTGGCTTGCCGAGCGCGTGCCCAAAATACGCAGCGCGATCTGCGCCGCCGGATGCACGCGCGTCGCGCCGCCGATCGTGCCGACCGCGACCGGCAGTTCCAGCCGCCCGTGCAGATCGCCGCGCGCGTCGAGGGTCCATTCCGTCAGCGAGCTGTACTGCCCGCTCCGTGCGGCCCAGGCGTGCGCGCCCGCTTCGAGCGCGCGCCAGTCGTTGCCTGTGGCGATCGCCACGGCGTCCATGCCGTTCATGACGCCCTTGTTGTGCGTCGTGGCGCGGTACGGATCCGCGACGGCGAACGCCGCCGCCTCGACGATGGCCCGCGCCACCGCCGGACCGTCCGCCGATTTTGTCGCCAGCGCGTCGGCGGGAATGGTGCATTCCGCGCTGGCCTTGCGGCGATCGGCCAGATTGCTCAGGATGCGCAAATTCACGCGCCCGCCCGTGATCTCCGCGATCATCGGCGCGAGGCGCTCCGCGGTGGTGTTGATCGCGTTCGCGCCCATCGCGTCGCGCACGTCGAACAGCAGGTGCACGATCAGCATGGGGCCAACGGGCGTTTCGAGCAGAGGGCGCAGCTCGATGCCGCGCGCGCCGCCGCCCAGATCGACCAGCACCCGGTCGCAGCAGTTCGCTTCTTCCAGCAGCCGCTCGCGCGCCTCCCAGACGCGTCCCGCCGCCGCATAGACGTTATCCACATCGAGCACCTGGATCTGCCCGATCATCACCGGATCGTCGGCGGTCGTGGTGAAGCCCCCGCCCCCGCGCGCCAGCTTGGCGGCGTAGCTCACGCCCGCCACGATGCTCGGCTCCTCGACCACCATCGGCACCAGCACGTCTTCGCCGTTGATCTGGAAATTGGTAGCGACGCCAAACGGCAGCGCGTACACGCCGATCACGTTTTCGATCATGTGATCGGCCTGTTCCGGGCCGAGGCCGGACAGCCCCAACAGCACGGCCTGATCGTCCGGCGACAGGTCCGCCCATTCCGCGACGGCGGCCAGCCGGTCCGCAAGCGACTGCTTATAGAAACCCGCCAACCGCGAACTGCGCTGAGGCGTGTGTTCGTTTGTGGTCATGATGGTGTGTGCCTTTGGATGCGCGCGTGCTACCTCTTAATCGTGCAGAGTGTAGCAGTGGCGATCTCTCAAAAGCTATCAGACCTCGCGTGGCGGGGCGGGTGCGGCTGTCAAACGCTACCGTCTCCGGCGGCGCGACCAGCGCGCAGGCATGACTTTTCGGCTCGTGCGCCCTGCCGTGAATCCGGTACAATCATCTGCCGGGCATTCTCACGTCACCATTGGCGCATCCTGTGTTTTCCAGTATGCTAACCATGATGCTTTTCAGTTGCGGAGATAGGGCACTATGTCGGATAACCTGGACGAACTACGCCGCCGTGCGCTAGAGGAAGAAGAAGTCGTCGAAAGTTATGAGGTCTATGCCGCGCCGGGCCAGGCCCCGGAACGCATTTTTGGCATGACCGCCGCCGAGCGCATGTTTGTGTCGATCGGCTGTTTCCTGGTCGTGTCGCTGTCCGGTTTTTTGCTGCTGCTCATACTCGATAAAATCGCGCTCCCTTAGCATCCGAGGGTCCCCAACGCCTATGGTCTCACCCGAGTTGAATCCCACCGGCCAGTACGCCATGAAGCTGTTCATCGCCATGCTGATGGTCGTGCTGGCACTGGCAGCCTGGACGCTGCGTGACGCCCTGCTGTTGATCTTCCTGGCGGTGATCATCGCGCTCGCGCTCCAAATGCCGGTCCAACGTTTACAGCGTCTCGGTCTCAGCCGGGGGCTGAGCGTCCTGGCCTCGTTTGGCGGGCTGATCGCGCTCATCGTGATCCTGCTGCTGCTGGTCGTGCCCGTGCTCGTCGAACAGGTATCGAGCATCGTGGAGCAGCTCCCCGACGCCTACGATCAGGCCCGCGATCAGTACGACGAACAGGTGCAAAAGCACGACTGGCTGCCCGAGATCAATTGGGATCAGCTCACCGGAGACGATCTGCGGAACTTCGTCATGGATCAATCGAAGCAGCTTCCGCAGCGCGTCTTTCCGTTCTTCTCCGGTGTAGGGGCCATCATTACCAGTCTGATCGTGCTGGTGTTCATTTCGCTGTTCATCGTCACCGGGCCGACGGATTACCTGGAAGGCGCGCTGACGCTCGTGCCGCGCGGCTACCGCGCCCGCGCGCTGGAGGTTTTCATCCTGCTGGGCCAGGGCTTGCAGCGCTGGTTCGTCGGGCAGTTGATCTCGATGAGCATCCTGGCCGTGATGATCGCGGCGGGAACGGGGCTGATCCTGGGGCTGGAAAATCCGCTGGCGTTGGGCGTTTTCGCCGGGGTGATGGAGTTCATCCCTAACTTCGGCTCGGTGATCGGCGTGATCCCCGGCGTGCTGATCGCGCTGGCCGAAGATCCGGCGCTCGTGCCATGGGTGATCCTGGTGTACCTGGGCACGCAGCAGATCCAGAGCAACCTGATCGGGCCGCGCCTGATGAGCCGTCAGGTCGATCTGCCTGCCGCCATCGTCCTGATCTCGCAGGTGATCGCCAGCGCGCTGTTCGGGTTCATGGGGCTGCTGCTGGCCGTGCCGCTCGCGGTCGTGATCATGATCCTGATCAAAGAAGTCTACGTCACCGACATGCTCAATTCGCGCAATGCCCGGCTCGAAACGCACTTCCGCCCGGACGGCGGCGAATACTTCGTCGTGACGACAACCGCCTTCCGCCCCGAAAAGCTGTCGCCGGGCGAAGCGGCCCGCCTGATGGCCCAGGGGCGCGATCCGTTCGAAGCGGCGGAGGGGCAAATCGTGGAAATCATCACACCGCCCTCGCCCACGGCGGAACGTGCCGCGCGCGGTCAGCAGATGGTGTGGGTCGCGTTATTGGGGTTGGTCGTGGCGCAGGGATTGGCGCTGCTGCGGTCACTGATCAGCCGCGAAGCCGCCTGACGGGTCGGGACGGCAGTGGGAAATGCTCAGTTCGACGGGCGCTTCCCCTCTAAGAAGGGGCGCGCTTCGTCGGGCGTATCGAAGTAAGCGATGCGGTCGCGGTAGGGCAGCGTCTGGTGCAACAGATCGACCAGGCGCTCTTGCTGGGGGATCATCTCGAGCACTACCGCGATCGGCAGTTCGTACCGGCTGAGCAGATCGAGCAGCCCGCTGAGCCGGATCAGGCTCACCAGTTGGACCGCCTGCAAGTCCAGCAAAATGCCCGTCATGTGCTGGCCCGATTCGTGCTCCGCGTGGATGTGGTGCGCGATCGCTCGAATCAGATCAGGCATAAAGTCGCCGCGTACCAGCACGACACACAGCCCCTCCGCATCAAAACTGACGCTGAAATCCGGTTCCAGATCTCCGGAACGATCCAGGCCCATTGTGTCTTTCCCCGCTTCATGCGCTGCCGCATCTACGCGAATTTGATAGGGATACCAGTCCGGCACGCTCATTGCTGCTTCTCCGCTTGTTGTTCTAGATTCAGTATCCCAAACTCATATTAAACTACAATCAACCTACAATTAATATCGTATAAAATTACGAAGCGGAATTTACTTTTTCATAAAGGAAAAGAACGTATAAAAACAGCCCCTCCCGCGCGCCGATCCGCCGCCCCGAACCTGTAAAAGAGGGCGACCAACCGCCGCCGGGCGCGACTGCCGGTCGCCGGATTGTGGACCATCAAAATGGGTGTTTTCGGGTGGGGAGGCAGCAGACTATGCGAAACCCGTGCGGGAGCTAGGTTTCGCGCCAACCGGACGCAACATCCTGCGCGATGGGCAAAAATGCGTTGGAAAAGGCCAGCTTGCTGTCGGCCAGCGCGCGGCCACGGTCCGAGTACATCGGCGGGAAATGTGCGCAGTCCTCGGCCACGCGATCCAGCGCTTCGGGAACCCAGGCACGGTCCGTGTCGGTCGAGATGCGTCGCAGCACCCCCGCCGCCCCGATCTTGTCGAGCTTGTCGGCGTCGTGCAGCACCTGCCCCAACGGGCTGCCGTTTTCCTTGAGGATCGCGGCGCGAATCTGGTCGATGACCAGGGCCGAGAACCGGTCTTGCAGGATGCGGCTGGCGAACTCTGCGCCCAGTTCTTCGTGGGTTTTGGAGTTGGTTGCCTCGTCGAGCTTCGCCACGTCGTGCAGCACGCCCGCCAGATAGCCCACCGCCGGATCGATCTCCTGGGATTCGGCAATGGAGACCATCGTGCCGGTCACGCGGAGCGTATGCGCCCACAGGTGCGGCCACCCGGGATGGCGCATCCCCATGTGCCGCCGGGCGATCCCGCCGATGCGCTCGCACAGGCGATCGGGCGGCTCCGAATCCAGCCATTCGCCGTTCAATTGATCGAGAAACCGGCTGGTCAGGGGAGCCGGACCTTCTTCCAGCAGCAGGTCAACCCAGTGCCCGATTGAATCCATCGGTCTGGCCGCGCCCACCAGCAGGTTTTCCAGCAGACGCGCCACGGCCTGCCGGTCGCTGTAAACGTATGACATGATAAGTCCCTTCAATCTCTATTCCCCAATAGTACGGATTATACAAAAATCGCCATAGACCGGGTTAGACGGGAAATTTCCAGGTAAAATTTAACGTTAAATCCATTTAATTATGCTACACTGGCCGATGTATAGGGTCGCTATTTCCACGTTTATAGGCCTCACTTAGGGAACCATAGACCCGACCCTTGGCGAATTAGCGGGAACACATAAGGAGCAATCGCTATGCCGGAGTTTCTCACCGAGCGTGATCGCAGCGCCCTCGCTCAGTTGCGCGATTGCATGACGAATCCGAAGCTCGTCAGCCGTGCCACTATTTTGCTGCTGGCAGACGAAGACAAGACCACCACGCAAATCGTGGAGACAGCGGGCGTCAGCGCCCGGCAGGTAGGGTACTGGCTGCGGGAATGGGACAAGCGCGGCTTGGATATCTTCCCGCCCGAAGCACAGGCCCTGTTAGCCCCCGGCTCAGACGAGCCGGTCAGCAGTTTGGGCGCTTCCATTGACGAAGTGGTCCCCTCCGACGACGGCGCATCGCTTGACGTCGTGCCGCTGCCGGGTATCAACCAGCCGCGCACGGCGTTGAACTTGCTCGATGCGCCCGGCGTGCAGCCCACCGATCCGATGTCCGAGGCCGGGCGCAAGGTGCTGTTGTTCCACTTCGAGCGCATGCTGCTCAACGAGCCGGGCGTCCGCGTGGGCGAGGATATTGAGGCGGTGCACGACATGCGCGTCGCCACGCGGCGGATGCGCAGCGGCATCCGTCTGTTCGAACCGTTTTTTAAACCGGGCCGCCTCAGCGCCTACAACGCCTCGCTGAAACGCATCGCCGGATCGCTGGGCGAAGTGCGCGACCTGGACGTGTTCATGGACAAGGCGCAGAAGTACGCCCAAAAATCGCCTGACGTGGATCTCGCGCCGCTGTTCGCGGAGTGGGAGAAGCGCCTGGAGATCGCCCGCGAACGGCTGATGCACCGCCTGGACAGCCGCGAGTTCACGCGCTTCAACGAGGAGTTCCACAAGTTCCTGACCACCCCCGGCAAGGGCGCACGCTCTCTGCCCGATCCTGAAGACCGCGAGCCGGTCGAGGCGCGCCACGTCTTCCCGCGTATGCTGTACGGGCTGTACGAGCAGGTGCGCGTCTACGACGATCTGGTGGACTCGCGCGAGGTCACAACCCTGCACGCGCTGCGGATCGAACTGAAGCGGCTGCGTTATGCGCTGGAATTCTTCGAGGAGATCCTGGGACCGGAAGGCCGCGCCGTGATCAAAGAGGTCAAGGTGCTGCAAGATCACCTGGGCGATATGAACGATGCCGAAGTCGCGGTGATGATCCTGCGCGATTTCGTGGACGAGGAAGACCGCAAAAACAGCGGCAAGCCGCGCTTCATGCGCCAGCCGGACGTCAGCGGCGTGCGGCAGTACATGCTCGCCAAGCAGCTCGAAAAAGATCGCCTGATCAACACGTTCCCGACGGCGTGGGCCGCCTTCACCCGCGAGGACGTGCGGCGCAATCTGGCGCTGGCGGTCTCGGCGCTGTAGGAAACAGGGATCAGGGGTTAGGGATCGGGGATTAGGGGAAACCCGGGCAAAGTTCCCTGCGATTCACATCAACGTGGTTTTGTAAGGGCGGGTTTGCAACCCGCCCTTGTCTTTCCCCGTAAAACCGCACACCCCGTAGGGGCGGGGCTTGCTCCGCCCGTTCTTTCAGAAAATCGGCGTGTTCCGTAGGGGCAATTCATGAATCGCCCCCACACAACCCCGTTGGCCGTGCCTGTCTCCCCTCTCCAACTTGATTCTGGGAGAACGAC